>JAAYCQ010000015.1 GCA_012729715.1 Syntrophomonadaceae bacterium | reverse complement strand
GAGTACGGCACACAACCACTTATGAAAATAGAAGTATTTTGTTTCTAACCCATGGCGGAACGGCACAGGGGCCGTTCCCTACACATGACGCGATCCGCGTGAATTAAAATCTATTTTCTAATTAATTCCTAATTCTCAATTCGTTGGTAGCCCGGGCTACTTCAAATATTCTCTTACCTATAATACGGCTACGTTGAATAGCATTATCGTCCTCTTGGGCGGGACGCTGGGCGGCAGCGCCCATATGACCACAATCATCTTCCCCATAACCGTCGCCAACAATTATCATTCCGTGAACCAGCATTATATCATGCATAGCCCGAATAGTAGTCTCCTGCCCCCCAAAACGGGAGGCGCCGCAGGTAATGGCTCCACCAACTGCGTTAAGCAGCTTTTTTTCCGCCCTTAAGGCCCGGCTTTTATCAAAGAAAGCTTTGAGCTGGGCTGATACGGTTCCAAAATATACCGGGCTACCCAATATTAAACCGTCAGCTCGGGAAATTAACTCATAGGCATTGACCAGTTCTTTGTTTTTATAACACTTTCCGGTACAGGGGGAAGAGCAAGCCACACAGAAGGGGTTTCTCTGATCCTTAAAAACTTCCCGGCAATTCAAAAGCCGGGTATCAGCTCCCTGTACAGCACACTCCTGCAGAGCTTGCTGCAATAAAAAAGAGGTACTCCCTTCACTATTGGGGCTTCCATTAATAGCTACAATTAATAGCTTTGGCATAATATCACTTCCTTATTATTGTTTTATACTACAGACAGGGGAAAAATCCCTGCTGCTCTGATTGGTGGTAAACACCCATAACTAATTTCAGCAACTCTCAATCGCATAATCTATGGTTAATTTTACATCTTATGGTTGTTTTCCTTTAACTATTAATATATTCTTAATAATGTATTCTTAAATCAATTAATAAGTATAATTAATAACCATTCTTTATTTGTTCAAATAATATAATACAAGGGTGTGAACTTTGAGAAAAAAACTAGAAAACAAATTTAAAGTATCTAAAAAAGCCGATGGGGTTTACCTGCATATATATAGTTCTAACATTAACAGCCATGAGATTATCAACTATTTATACCAGCTCGATATTATACCTTCTCAGGAATTATTAGGTCGTATTCTAAATAGTAAACCAGGCTCAGAAATATTTCTTGATCAGGTAACACCAGCAGAGGACCAACTTTACAATTTAAATCTAATTCTTGATGATTCTGTTGGCCTTAATATAGTTATGAGTCCTGATCGTATGCAGGCTCATCTAACCATAACCAGTCAAGCCAATAGCGACATCGACGAAGAGTACATCCTGAACCAACTGCTAGAGGTAGGGATTTGTTTTGGTATTAATAAACAGGCAGTAAGGGAAGCTCTGCTTAATCCCGGTATGGAGGTTGAAGTAGCCCGGGGAAGGTATGCAATCGACGGCCGTGATGCCCATATAGATTATCTGTATCAAAAACCAGATATTAAGCCAGTACTATGTGATGATGGCACGGTCGACTACTATGACCTGGGGTACATTGTACCTATTCAAGCAGGGGATATAATTGCCCGGCGTCAACCAGCCGTACCTGGGCAACCGGGTATGGATGTAACCGGTCAAGCAATTCCCGCTAGAGACGGCCGAAACTTAAGGTTTAAGGTAGGAAAAGGAGTTATTGTCAATAACGACTATGCTCTGGCTGAATTTGACGGTGCTCTGTCCTGGTGCAATGATACTATCCTGGTTACCCGGGTATTAATAATACCTGGAGACGTTGACTTTAGTGTGGGAAACATTTCTTTTATGGGCAAAGTCTTAATTCAGGGTAGTATAAAAGAAGGCTTTATAGTAGAAGCAGACGAGGATATAGAAATACGAGGGGGCATAGATAATTCTCGGGTAGTTTCCCGTCGGGGCTCTATTACGGTCCATAAAGGTGTTATCGGAAGCAAAGCCTGCTGCCTTACGGCCGGTAAGAATATAGCAGCCAAGTTTGCGCAAGAAGCCACCCTGGAAGCTGGTCAGAGTGTTTATATTAATGAATATATACTGCGTTGTCAAATAAAAGCTGGAGATTCAGTCCTGCTTCAGGGGCGCCGGGGCATTATTCTGGGGATGAATTCAGTATTAGCGCGAGCCAAGATTAAGGTTGCCAATATTCAAAACTGCAAATCCCTTGATCTGCGGGTAGAGGGAATTAACCGCCGCCTCTGCTATGAACAGGTGAGAGACCTTAACGCCAAGATTGTTAAACTGGAAGACAGTATGGGGATACTATCGGATGTAATTAGAACTTACCGTAATAATCTTGATGATTCCCATACTCTGGTTAAGTTACAGCAATACCTCCCGGAATATATTCACCTCACTGAGGAATATAACCAATTGGTAGAACGACGTAATAGTATAGTAGCTATCCTCAGGAGTACCAGGGGGGACGGGATGATAGAAATAGGTGGGGGTCTGGAAGCGGGTATGCTTTTTAGTATTAAGAATGAACCAGTAATATTAAAAAAACGCCTGCGTAATATTAGAATGTATTACGACACCGACGAAAAAAAGATAATTATTATTACTGATATATCCTAATCTGTAATCGGTTTATAAAAAGTCCGGAAAAACGTATGTGTTTCCGGGCTTTATTTATAAATCCGTTTATTAAATAATAGAGCTTTACCTAATGGGCATGTTGGCTTAGCCGTTGTTTAGCTTGGCCTGGGCTGCTGCCAGACGGGCTACCGGTATACGATAGGGTGAACAGCTTACATAATCCAAACCGATTATATGGCAAAACTCTATAGAGCTTGGTTCTCCCCCATGTTCCCCGCATATACCCATAAGTATATCCTTTTTTACTCCCCGGGCTTTTTTCTCTGCTATCTGCATCAAGCTGCCCACACCCTTGCGATCCAACACGGCAAAAGGATTATCCTTCATAATCTTTTTATCCAGGTAAACTGGTATGAATTTACCTTCAGCATCGTCACGGCTAAAGCCTAGAGTAGTCTGGGTCAGGTCATTGGTACCAAAAGAGAAGAACTCCGCTTCAGCTGCCAACTCATCAGCGACTATACAGGCCCGTGGAAGTTCCAGCATGGTTCCCAGTGCAAATTCCAATTCTACGCCGCTTTCCGCCTTAACCTGTTCATATACATCGAGGATCTCTTCTTTAAGAGAGATAAATTCAGCCACATCCATAACCAATGGTATCTCAATCTCAGCAAAGGTCTCTACATTTTCCTTTTGCAAACGAACCATAGCCTCGAAAATGCCCCGCGCCTGCATACGGTATATTTCCGGGAAAGTTAAGCCCAGGCGGCATCCTCTATGACCCAGCATGGGATTAGCCTCACTGAGACTCTCAATTTTCTTTAATAATTCCTGTCTTTCAATAATCATAGCTTCATCTGCCTGTTTAAACTTCATTTCTGCAATTTCTACCAGCAGTACTTCCTTATGAGGCAAGAATTCGTGTAGAGGTGGGTCGAGCAAACGAATAGTTACCGGATATGGTGCCATAGCCTTTAATATTCCGTAAAAATCCTCCCTCTGGAACGGAAGCAGCTCCGCCAGGGCCTTTTCCCTCTGTTCCAGACTTTCGGCCAGAATCATTTCCTGTACGTGTGGTAGTCGTTCTGAGGCCATAAACATATGTTCAGTACGACATAGGCCAATACCGGTGGCTCCAAATTCCCGAGCCCGAGCAGCATCCTGGGGAGTATCGGCATTAGCTCTTACAGCCAAACGTTTAGTATCATCGGCCCAGCCCAACAGAGTCTCAAACTCATCGGAAAGGGTAGGCTCTATCATAGGAACCTCGCCCAGCATTACCCGACCGGTGGCACCATCTATAGTAATAATGTCACCTTCGTTAACTACCAGTCCGCCTACGTAGAAACAGTTACTGTTGGCATCCAGCTTAATAGTTTCACACCCGCAAACACAGGGTTTGCCCATACCGCGTGCAACCACCGCAGCATGGGAGGTCATTCCTCCCCGGGATGTCAAAACCCCTTGAGCATAAATAATACCATGGATATCATCTGGAGTTGTTTCACTTCTAACCAGGACCACTTTTTCACCGGCCCCGCCAAGTTTTTCCGCCACATCAGCATCAAAAATCACTTTGCCGCAGGCAGCGCCGGGGGAAGCAGGAAGTCCCACCGCAATAGGATCGAGCTTAACAGTGTTATCTATCTGCCTATGTAGGAGTTGATTAATCTGTTCGGCATCTACCCTGAGCAATGCTTCTTCTTTACTTATTAACCCTTCATTAACCATATCAACTGCCACCTTAACTGATGCCCGGGCAGTACGCTTGCCGTTTCTAGTTTGCAGCATGTAAAGGGTGCCTTTTTCCACAGTAAACTCAATGTCCTGTAAATCACGATAGTGTTTCTCTAGTTTCTCACAAGTATCAACAAACTGCTGGTAAACGGTTGGTAGTTCCTCCTGCAGGTGAGATATTGGCAGGGGAGTACGAATACCAGCCACCACATCTTCTCCCTGAGCATTAACCAGAAACTCACCATATAGCTTGCGCTCTCCGGTGGAAGGATCACGGGTAAAGGCTACCCCGGTACCACAGTCCTGGCCCATATTGCCAAAAGCCATACATTGCACATTTACTGCCGTTCCCAGATTATCGTCTATTTTGTTCAGCCGGCGGTAAACAATAGCCCGCTGATTATTCCAGGAATTAAATACCGATTTAACCGCCAGAATCAACTGCTCTCTGACATCCTGGGGAAAATCAAAACCCTCCTCCTGTTTTACCAGGGATTTATATTCGTTAATTATCTCTTGTAGCTCAGCAGCAGGAATTTCGTAGTCAAAGATAAGGCTCAGCTTCCGCTTATATTTCTCCACAATGTCATCAAACATGCTATGTTCCAGTTCTAGAACCACATTACTAAACATCTGGATAAAGCGCCGGTAACAATCATAGGCAAAGCGTTCATCACCTGTAAGAGCTGCTAAACCTAAAACGCTTTCATCGTTAAGACCCAGGTTTAGAATAGTGTCCATCATACCTGGCATGGAAATAGCTGCGCCAGAACGAACTGAAACCAGTAAAGGATTGTCTTTTTCCCCAAAGCCCTTACCCGTTTGCTCCTCCAGTTTAGCCAGAGCATCAAAAACTTGATCCAGAACACCAGGAGGAAATTCATTTCCGGACGCCAGGTACTCGTTACATGCTTCTGTGCTTATAGTAAATCCAGGAGGAACAGGCAGGCCAATACGGGTCATTTCGGCCAAATTAGCACCTTTGCCCCCAAGCAAGGAACGCATATCCGAATTTCCCTCTTCGAACATATAGACATATTTTTTGCTAGACATTGCTCAACCTCCTATAGTAGATTTCCAATATTTTGCTGGCAGTCTCTTCCACTGCCCGGTTAGTTACATCTATCACCGGGCATCCCAACCTTTTCATAATGGTGCTGGAATACTCGATTTCTTCCAGTATGCGTTCAGGATTGGCATAACTGGCTTGACCCTTTAACCCCAGGGTCTTTAGCCTTTCTGCCCTAATATGATTTAACTGATCCGGGTTAATAATTAGGCCAATAACCTTACCCCGTTGTGCTTTAAAAAGTTCTTCCGGTGGAGTTACTTCAGGCACCAGTGGAACATTGGCAACTTTAATACGTTTATGGGCCAGGTACATGGAAAGCGGTGTTTTTGAAGTGCGGGAAACCCCTACCAATACTATATCAGCCAGGCTAATACCACGCGGGTCTTTACCGTCATCATAACGAACGGCAAATTCCACGGCTTCTACCCGGCGATAATACATTTCGTCCACCTTGCGCAACAGCCCTGGTTCTCTTTTCGGTTCTATACTACTAACCTTTTTGAAAGCCTCAATCAAGGGACCAACAATATCTACACATACTACATCATATTTGGCCGCCTCGGCTCTTAAATGTTCGGCCAGCTCATTTATAACCAGGGTATAAGCAATTATGGAATTATTGATACTGGCCTGATGCACTATTTCATCCAGGGTGTCAATATCAGATATATTCGGTATTCTCCTGATTTCCATAGCTCCTGAGTTAAACTGGCTGGCGGCTGCACGAACAACCATCTCAGCAGTTTCCCCGATTGAATCAGATACTATATACACTTTGGGTAAATGATCCAGCAAAGCAAAAACCTCCATTTTTTTGGCTAAACGTCCGAACCCAATACTGACCCGGAACAACCATTAATATAAATACTCAATACTAGCGACTATCACTGGCCAGGTCCAGGAAAAGGCGGGCTATATTGGTTTTGGTAATCTTACCTACTACCTCCAGCTTCTCATCCCCTTCCGGGTTGATATAGCTTTTTACCACTGGAAGACTGTCAACCTCATGCTCAACTATTCTCTTAACCGCATCCACAACCGTATCATCGACTCCTGCGGTAACAATATTGGGCATACGGGTCATAATTATACTTACCGGCATTTTGTGAATGTCCGCATGTCCCAGGGTAGTTTTAAGAAAATCTTTCCGGGATACAACCCCACTAAGAAAGTTTTCGTCGTCAACAATAAATATACTACCGGTGTCTTCCATAAACAAGGTGACAATGGCATCATATATACTGCAATTTTCCTTCATTATTACCGGCATAGACTGTACATCTTTGACCCGATATTGATTAAGAATTCTCTTTAATTCATTGCCAAAGCCTTCCGATTTAAAGGTATAACCCACCCGAGGTTTAGCTTCTAAAAATCCGGACATGGTAAGTACAGCCAGGTCCGGGCGCAAAGCCGCTCTGGTCACATTTAAAAGCTCGGCTATTTTCTCGCCGGTAATGGGACAATTGTTCTTAACTATTTCCAGGATTTTCTCCTGTCTGTCATTTAGTTCGATATTATCCACCGCCTATTATGTGCTATACTTTTTAGCTTAAAAGGCACTAATTATATATACTATATCACTAAAAAATATCCTGTTGAAGATATTTTTT
>JAAYCQ010000111.1 GCA_012729715.1 Syntrophomonadaceae bacterium | reverse complement strand
TTAGTTTACGCTCGGTTATATCCATGAAATTACCCAGGGTAGCTGGTTTCCCCAGGTATTGGATAGAGGTTACCGTTTCCATAATCCATTTTATATTTCCACTTTTTTGTATCAGCCGGTATTCATAAGGGGGAGTAGGGTAACCTTTGAGCATTTTTATGGCATTTTCCTTGACCTGGTTACGATTTTCCGGGACTACCAGGTTTAAAGAATTAGTACCTTGTAATTCTGTTTTAGTAAACCCTATCATTTTCTCAAATTGGGGATTGACATCAATAAATTTGCCATCTTGAACTATAAAAATACCTATAGGTGAACTAATAAAAAGCGCAGTGAATAGTTCCTGCGGACGTTTGCTGCGGGAATCAAGCATCTCCAATTCGGTAATTTGATGGCGAATTTTTTGCAGACTTATCTTTAATTGCTCTTGTAGATTTTCCTTGTTTTCCATTACAGGACCTCCCCGGGAGGAAAATTCTGGTTCCAAAAAGGATAGGAAGTATGGTGAGACTATAATACTGATTCTATTTGACTTACCTTACTTGAATTCCATAAAAAACAATAATATCTAAATATTTATAAATTATAACATATGTCCTATTACAACCCAATACTAAAATCCCTCCTGATTTAGGGCTATGTTCACCTTATATTATTCCAATATTTAGCACGCCGTGACTATTGACTAGAACATGTGTTCTATTATACCATGGGAATATGCGCAAGATTGTTTATTTACATTTAGAAAAAGAGAAAATCAGTCAGGTTATACTGGATGAATGCAGTCAACATAGTCCCCTGGTGGAGCCGCAGGGAGAGCAGGGAGTACTGCTGGACTTGAGCACATTTAAACGAGCAGGGGAAATAGTTAAGGAACTGGCCGTTTTTATCCACCGGCAAAATGCTGGTCCGGCACGCTTGGGATTAGCGAGTAACCCCCTGCTTGCATTTTGCGCTGCTTGTAGCAGCATACCGGTTCAGGCAAAGAGTAAGAATACTTATCGCCTCCAATCGTACCATAATATTTTAATACTTCAGGTTCTCCCCGGGCAGGAGGCCAATTTCCTGACCGGGTTATCCTTACAGGAATTTCCTGTCCTGATGGCAAAGGAGAGGCAAAAGCTTATGCGCCTGGGTTACAGCCGGGTGGGGGAAATGGCTGGATTATCTCGGGAAAAGCTGGGGCAAATATTAAAACGCGATGCTCTGCTGCTATGGCAAAACAGCCAGGGGATTGATTATAGTCCGGTGCGGGGAAATTATCCACCTGACCGTCTGGTGTGCTCTATTTTGTTACCTTCCTGTAAAGAACGGCAGAGCCTGGAACTAGCCTTGCAACAAATTAGTACAAACCTGGAACAAGAACTGAGTCAGCTACATAAGGCTTGCCGCAAGTTGGTTCTGGAAATACGGGGGGAAAAGGAAAGCCTGATCCGGGAGCGATTATTGGGATATGCCTGTTATGAAGCTGCTCAATTAGCCCGGATATTAGCGGAACTATTACCGGAGGCAGAACTGCCCCTGCCAGTAGAAGAGTTAAGGGTTTACCTGGAGAGATTGGAAAAAGTAGAAGTAGAAATGCCTGATCTTTTTACCTGGCGCCGGCATTATCAAGAAGAACAGCGCCGCCGCAGGCTGCAGGAAAGTATTTATAACTTACTGCAGCGCTTTCCCCAGGGTATACGGCAGGGAGCAGAAATAGAGCGCCGGGAGCAGGTTCTGGCTCTCTGGGACCCCTGGCGTTTTCCGCCCCAGGATAGGTGATAAGCTTATGAAGAAATATCCCCGGCTTCAGGTGCAATGTAATTCGCAGGGTTTACCTTTACAGATAGAATACGGCCGTTTAAGTCTGTCGGTCAGAAGAATAATGGAAATTTGGAGAGATACCGGCTGCTGGTGGAAAGGTGAAAGTGAAAAGGCTTTTTACCGCCTGCTCTGCCATGATAACAGCGTACGGGAAATATTTTTAGACCTTGGCAGCGAGGAATGGTTTTTGTATAAGACCTATGATTAATTAGAAAATAGATTCGGGGAATGGACGCGAATAACGCGGATGGGCACGGATTTACGTACCCATAGGGCACACAGATGCTCCCTTCGGTCGCTATTAAGGGAGCGGATTTTTTAATAAATATTACCCATAAGGCGAATCGCAGAATAATCATGTGTAGGGAACGGCCCCTGTGCC
>JAAYCQ010000110.1 GCA_012729715.1 Syntrophomonadaceae bacterium | reverse complement strand
CAGTAGCATAGCTGGTACCTTTTACCAGGTAATCCCAGAACTTATCCATATTTTCTACGGAATCATGCCAGAAGCCGGCATGGCCATAGGTAAATTTGCATATTCCCAGTGAATCAGGAAGTTCGAAAAGGTTTTCATAATACCGAACCAGATTAGATTTGGCTTCCGGATGATATGATTGGATGTCTCCAGCTTCTTCATATCCAGCCACATAAACCGCAACTGACGGATTATTTACCCATTCAGCCGTGGGCAGGCCGGAGAGATGATGGGAACCACGGTTGGACATGGCAAATGATAACATGGCACCGATGGTTGATCTGGTTTCAACTCCAGTAGCACACATGCCTTTCTGCTGGTAGACATACTTGAGAGCTTCTTCACCCAGATCTAATGCTACCCAGTAGGGTCCTTTGGCCAGTATGTCGCCACAGCCTTCCCGAACTGCAATCTTGGGTATCAGTTCAAGAACTCCATCAGCATTGCTCCAGGTCATGGGAATGCCATCAGTAAAGCTGGCATCTATAATACCGCGATCATACCATTCCATCAACGTAGAAAACATAGCAGCCAGTTCAACGGTATCAAAGCCCAAGTCATTGGCCAAAGTATTCATCTTCAGCACTGCTGCGCCGTCAGATACCAGGCATTTATGACCGAAACCACAGGTTGTTTCATATTCGGGTCCGCCGCCATGGGTAGCATATTTGCCTTCCACATGATAGATAGTATGGCAGTGAATCGGGCAACCCTGACAGGCATCACGTTTCATACCCCAGCGGGAAACTAGTCCAGGACCATTCAATTCTTCGTCCTTTTCCCAAATACCACATTCCTGCCAGTTTTTAATAGGAACCATACCAGTCTGACCTATCATTCTGGTTAATCCGGGTGTACCGTATTTAGACATTAGCTCATAAGTTGCACCATGAATCGGTCCCATGTTGGGGTCCATGATATCCTTTTGCGCATTATTACAGAGTTCCAGAAATTTTTCTGGTTCTGCTATTTTGACCGGTTTACTGCCCTTGAAAACTATTGCTTTCAGGTTTTTGGAGCCCATTACCGCACCACCACCGGAACGTCCCAGGCTGTTAGTCAGTTTGGTTCTGATATTGGCATATTTACAGAGATTTTCACCAGCAGGACCAATTAACAGAACTTCAGCATCTTCACCATGTCTGGCTTTCAGTATATCAGTGGTATCATAGCAGCCTTTGCCCCAAAGATCATCGGCCGGCAGGAACTCAATTTTTTCGTTTTCTATAACAATATATGTCGGCTTGGCGGCCTTGCCTTTTACGATTACTGTATCATATCCGCAGTATTTAATTGCTGGTCCTACAGCTCCACCACTATTGGCATCACCCAATCCGCTTGTTGTCAGGGGAGCAATAAAAGTAACCTGGAAGCGCCCGGAACTCGGGAATAAGGTACCACCCAGCGGACCAACACCAAAAATAAGTTCATTTTCGGGGTCAAATGCCTGTACTTTAGCAACATTTACGTCCCTTAATAACAAATAATGGTTTAAAGAGCGACCACCGAGATATTTTTTGTATAAGGGGGTGGCATCTTCCGTAGTGCTGCTCAAACTGGTCATGTCCAGTTTTAAGATTAATCCCATATTTCCAAATGTTTCTGCCATTATACGCACCTCCTCCTTATTAAGCTTGTACTGGCGGGTTGTATTCTTTAAGTTTCATCAGCATGTCAGAAATCAGCAGGCTGGCCCCGTCTCTTCTCCTGTCACCGGGGACATCTTCTACATCGACATATTTGATTGCACCGGTAGGACATGCCTTGACACAGGTCGGATCTCCGTCACAAAGATCACATTTCTCCATTTTGCCAACAGCAACACTGTAGTGAGGTGCTCCAACCGGACATACCAGCATACACATTTTGCACCCTACACAGACATCCTGATTAATTAACATGGCACCGGTTACAGTGTTACGGGTAATTGCTCCAGTCTTACAGGCTTCCATACAAATGGGATCTTCACACTGCAAGCAAGTCATAGGAACAGTGATCCCCAGCCTTACCCATTCTACAACTCTCATATTGGAGAGACTGGGACCGCATGCACCATGATGAACCAGCGAACAAGCCATTTCGCAAGTCCGGCAGCCGGCACATTCAATGGGATCAACAACGATCATTTTGCTCATTTACCATTTCTCCTTCCTCTGAATGTTTTCATACTTTGAACAGGTGTTTTTTAATAAGCCCTCCCTGTAACTGACCACCTCCTTAAATGATGAGCATGGTTTAAGTTAAGCCTTCTGGACCATCGGCAAAATATTTGCCTGATATTTTTTGGTCCGGAGGTGTTGTCGTAATTTGTCGTACGCTGTCTAATTTGATGTTTCTCCTCATGAAACCTGCAAAATGATTCTTATGTGGGGATAAAAGTTTTTTATTGTTCCATCATTGGAGGGGAGTGTAACAGTAATGTCCCAGAAAATAATTAAAACCCCGGAAATACCGGGGTTACGTTAATGCAGTCGCACAAGGGGACGGTTCTTGTGTGTTTTTATGTTTAATCCCGGGCGCACACGGGGACAGTCCCTCTGTTCGCCTTCTCACTCCTTACCTCCTACTCCTCACTCCTTACCTCTTACTCCTCACCCCTCACTCCTTCCTCTTCACCCCTCACCGCAGATACAGTTTCCTAACCATGTGACAGATGCGGTACACACTTTTTGCACCTGTTCCTGCCTGGTTTATCAGGTGATTCGCCTCTTGTCTCAGTCGATGTTTGTCGATTTTTGTGTCGCTTAAATACATTGCCAGCAATCCATGAACAATAGTTTTGTCAAATACCGGTAAAGGTGTGGTGGCAGCTGCAAGGAGGGAGTTTTTTACGAAAAGGGATAAACGCTCTAGCATTTGTGATTCATTCTGATAATAAAAGGTGAAATTGAGATCCCCGCCCTGGCGGTCCTCTTCCTGGTCGATAAAGTAATCCAGCAAAATGTGCAGGCCACATATCCAGGGAAAATAGGCCGACATAATTTGATTTTTGGCCCGGGCGCAGCCACCCTTGGTGGCAGCCAGGGTAAAGAGTGCAAAAATGGCCAGGGTAGAACCGCTGGCAGCAGCAAATTCCTGCCACCAAACCCCGGGGTAAGCCTGCAAATTTTCTTCACACCATGCCTGCAGTACCTGTTCGCGTTGTTCGTGGTGCAAGTGCTTTTTCACCTGTAAATCCGTATACCAGCGGGCCAGTTTAATTACCTCTGGATAAACTTCCGCATAGGAGGGTAGTTGTTGAATACAGCTGCGACACTCATTTACCAGTTGCATAAGGTAACCACCATCATCTTTATAGGGGTAATAAAGGTAATAATCATTTGTGCTGCTATCCGGGGTTAGGGCATCAAAAAGGGATTGATGCAAGTGCTCGAAGGCTTTTCCATCAGTACTCCCGGCCCGATCACAAAGGTTATCCAGATAGTCGCAAATAGTCTGGTAGGCAACAATCAGGCGCAGGGTTATGTATTCCATAGACCCGCAATTTACTGCATAAACTGCTCCGCCATGGCAATGAAAATCCTTGGTATGCAGGCTGGCCAGAGCCTGTTTTTTAAGTTCCGGCTCTTTACATTGATTAGTCTGCGTTTCCCAGTGTTTAAGCAGCCTTTTTACCTGGGGCAGGGTTTTGAATATATAATGAAACAATATGCCGGAGCGAGTCTTATAACGCACCGGCAGGGTGGTAGGTGTAGTATCTGCTGTTTCCAGCCGGGCTTCCATAATAGTTCCTCCTTGATACGGGAAATAGACGCGGATCACGCGGATTATAAAGGATTTACGCGGATTTTTTTCTGGGCGAACACATGGGTTCGCCCCTACACTATGGGTGGGGTATCATATAGCTCCGGGGACAGGTCCAACGGGGGGATAACACTAAAATCAGGGCTCAGTTTTTTATAATACCCTTCTAACAGATAGCGGCTCAGGGATTTCATATCCTCAATAACAGCAGTTTGGGGGAATTCCTCCAGCAGGTTTAATCCCAGCTCCAGATATTGCCGGGATAGGTAAACTGATTCTTCCAAAGCGCCGCTCTCTTCTAATATTTTTTGGACTTGATTAAGCTTTGTGGCCTGGCTAACACCATTTTGCAATATATTCCTTAACTTCTCACCCTGCCGGTGGTCTTTTAAGGCCAGTATAACTGGAAGGGTAATGTTTCCCTGGCTTAAATCATTGGCAACCGGTTTACCCAAAAGCTCGCTATCGGAGACAAAATCCAGTACATCATCAATTATCTGATAAGCATATCCCAGGTATAGCCCGAATTGCTCCAGCATTCTAATCTGCTTCTCGGGAGCCTTACCCAGGATGGCCCCAACTGCGCAGCTGGAGGCAAAAAGACAGGCGGTCTTGCGATAGGTCTTATCAAAGTAATCCTCTTCACTAAGATTAAGGTTAAAAAGCAATCCTAATTGCTTTATTTCCCCGGAACACATAACTTTGATGGTACTGGTTAGATTCTCCATAACAGCTGCAGAATTAGATTGGCTGATAAGATTGAAGGCGGCGGCAAATAGATAATCTCCGGTTAATACGCTGACCTGATTGCCCCAGCGCTGGTTCAGGCTAGGTTTGCCCCGGCGCAGTTGCGAGTTATCAATGATATCATCATGAACCAGTGAGGCCAGATGAATGAGTTCTACTGCAACTGCTATATTAATAAGGAGGTTTTCGTCATGAGGATACATGGCTCCACTTAAATAAACCATGCGGGGACGCAGCATTTTACCGCTATTCTCCGCCAGGTAATTTAAAATATGGTCGAATTCGGGGTTGCCGCAATACAAGACTTCTTGCATGCGTTCATTTACTTTTTGGATAGGAAAGTGGGAATAACCTATAGTGGCATCCGTATTTATGGTAAACACTCCTTTAAAAACCTTTGTACCCTAGTAATTTACCCATACGGACGGGATATAATACGTATATCACGGGGACGGCCCCTATTTTTAGACGCGGAAGGACGCAGATTCATAAACGGAGGGACACGAGGGTGACAGGGGACGGTTCCTGT
>JAAYCQ010000109.1 GCA_012729715.1 Syntrophomonadaceae bacterium | reverse complement strand
GGTCGTATTACGATCCTGGTGAAACGGCAGCGGATACAATCTTTGCAACTGCGTCAGAATCCGCTGCAAAGACGTAAAGGCTTACATGCCTTTTCTATGCTGGTGGCCTCGAGTCTGGGGGGGATGAGTATGGGTTTGAATGGGATCGATGAACAGGGCAGTGTAAAGATTATAGATTGGGTTTATCCTCGCAATGCAAAGAAAAATACGGGCTCGGTCATCTTGTTTCCTTAATAAATGATTTAGTTATTGTCTACAAGTGGTAATTACCTTACACTGACGGGGACCATAATTAGTCCCCGTCAGCGCATTTTTCATCTTATGCCTATTTTATTAATTCTTCCAGGCGGGTCTTAATGTAGTCCTTGAGCTCAATTTCTCCAATATAGGCAGTGTCTTTGGAGTCATCAGGTTTAACTTTAAAAAAGTTTACTACCAGCTTGTTTCCCTTAATAAGGTATTCGTCAAAATGCAAAGGAGAGAAAAACACTTCGATTTCATCATATTTATCACTTCCCGGTAAATGCTTAAGTTCATCTACCAGGGAGTCTACGTTTAAAACCTTTAGTGGTTGGGCCATCTTGTCGGTAATGGTCAGGTCTTCCATCATCCACATATTATTGCTCCAAAAACGCCCTTCGCTTTTTGTCATATGGGAGAGTCGTTCCCGATTGGTGATAGCGCTTAAAACTTTACGAACCGATTCAGCATCAAACTCGCTGTCATAACAAAGGCTTATACCGGGCATAGCAGCAAATTCAGTAAGGTATTTTTCCGAAATTTTTTCTTTGTCCTTGCAAGCATGCCAGAAATAGAGCATTGCTTCGATTTCCTGCAAATTTAGTTTGACCTTGGTTAGCATTGTTCATGCTCCTTTCATTATCCATTGTAATTTAATAAAACTATTTTACCCCTATAAAATCGGCAATATAAGTCTACAAATAAAGGAATTTTGCAGCAGGAAAGTTCTAACCGGTTTGAACCGCAGGTCTTGGACAATCTTACCTTACCCTTTTTTTCACAATTTTAAACTGCTTGACATTATGGTCCCCGCGAAATATTATTAGGATAAAGATTATGAGCATATGTTCATTACAAAATAATAAATACTTTACAAGATGTACTAACCGAAAATGCTCCCAGATTGTAAGATACTCCGAAAGGTGGTGAAGAGATGTCCAAAAAAATTGCTATATGCTCCAGCGGCTCGTCCCCATCATCTTCGGTAGATGGACGTTTTGGACGTTGTAACTGTTTTATGCTCTGGGACTCAGAAACCAAGCAATATAAGGCGTTATCCAATATTGGCCCTGAGGCGGCTCACGGGGCAGGCACTGGAGCAGTTCAGGAGCTAATACGTAATAATGTAGAAATCGTTATTTCTCAGCGGGTAGGCCCAAAAGCCTTTGTGGCTTTGCAGGCAGCCGGGATAAAAATATTTGCCGGTGGTACTGACAAAACGGTTGAAGCAACCTTGCAAAGCTATGAAGCCGGCGAGTTACAAGAGTTATCGGCTCCAAATAATTAGTTTACTTATATTTCAGACAAAATACATTTAGTGGAGGTATTTATCATGTTAATAGCCATTCCTAAAGAAGGAAATGCAGTATGTCCCCATTTCGGGCATTGTGAAGAATTTACTCTTTATGATACGGATACCAAAGTGTTGAAATCAGTGGCAAACCCCGGACACCAACCTGGTTTCTTACCTGGTTTCTTAAAGGAACTGGGAACCGAGTTGGTCATAGCCGGTGGCATGGGCGGCAGGGCTCAGGAGCTTTTTGCCCAACAGGGTATTGAGTTGATTGTTGGGGTATCAGGTGTGGTTGAGGATGTTATTGCTCTATTTGAAAAGGGTGAGTTAGTTAGCAGTGGAGAAGTATGTTCTGAGCATGCCCATGCGGGAGATTGCCACAGTTAATAAGGTTAAGAAAGGGAGTTAATCATGCAAATCGCAGTAGCCAGTGGCAAAGGTGGTACCGGTAAAACTTTAGTCAGTACTTGTCTGCTACGGGTTCTGGGTGATAATAATTCGGTGTTAATCGATACTGATGTGGAAGAACCTAACGCAGGATTAGTATTGGGGCAGGTGGCACAAACAACAACCCCTGTTAGTCGCTTTGTTCCCGACATCGACCCGGATTCTTGCAATCTATGTGGAAAATGTGCCGAGATATGCAGTTTTAATGCCCTGGTAGTGCTTAGCGATAAGGTATTAGTTTTTAATGAGTTATGTCATTCCTGCGGAGCCTGTGCTTATCTTTGCCCCCTGAGAGCCATAAAGGAAAAAGGGCATCCTATCGGGGTTATTGAAGAGGCTCAGTTACCTGGCTATGGGACATTGTTAACCGGCAGACTTAATGTTGGGGAAGCTTTAAGCCCACCACTCATAAAAGCGACTAAAAGTCAGAAAGCAACCTCAGCACTAAGAATCGTCGATTGTCCTCCCGGAACTACTTGTGCCATGATTGAATCTATAAGTGATAGCGATTACTGTTTGCTGGTAACTGAACCCACCCCTTTTGGTTTACACGATCTGGAACTCTCCCTGGAGGCAATAGAAATGCTGGGTATACCCGGAGGATTGCTGATAAACCGCTGGCAGGGAGAAGACAGCGACTTAATAGCACTGTCTGATAAAACCGGAGTTCCTATCCTGGGACGTATTCCATTTAGTCCGGAGCTAGCCCAGGCTTACATGCAGGGCAAAGACCCTCTGGAGGCAATGCCCTCTTTACGTGGTATTTTAACTAATATTTTCAGCCAGATTAAGGGGGCCTTATCATGAAGGAGATACTATTTATTAGCGGCAAAGGAGGCACCGGCAAAACCTCGCTGACCTCTTCCTTTATACATCTGGCAGACAACTGTATAGCCTGTGATTATGATGTAGATGCTTCCAATCTGCCCATCCTCTTAAAACCACAACAGGTTAGCAACCATGATTTTAGTGCCGGATATACATCCCATATTGATGAAGAAACCTGTATTAGTTGTGGCTTATGTGCAGAACTCTGCCGTTTTGATGCCATTAGCGAGGAATTCCAGGTTTTGCCCTTATCCTGTGAAGGATGTGGATTTTGTGAGAAGATTTGCCCGGTTGAGGCCATTACCATGTATCCCCGCTCTTCAGGACACTGGTCTGAGGGAGTATTTAATCAAAAACAGAAATTGTTTTCCGCTGATTTAAGGCCTGGGGAAGAAAATTCCGGCAAATTAGTGGCTCAGGTTAAAAATATGGCTCGGGCAATGGCCGATACCGAACAGACCCAACTTATTATTGCTGATGGCCCGCCCGGAATTGGTTGCGCTGTTATTTCTTCCATGGTAGAGGTGGATTTGATTGTTCTGGTAACTGAACCGAGCCGTTCCGGGTTTCATGATTTACAGCGAGTTTATCAATTAATGCAGTTGCGGGGCATAAAAGGTATTCTGATTATTAATAAATGGGATCTAAATCCTGACATTAGCCAGGAGATAGAAAATTGGGCACAAAAAAATGACCTGCCCCTGGCTGGCAAAATACCTTTCAGTAATGTTATTGTTGAGTCTATTGCCAAAGCCGAAATTCCGGCAACTAATCCTGAAGTACGAAAAATGCTTTCTCCCCTTTGGGAAAATATTAATAAGGGAATAGGGTGCTGATAGCAGAAGGCAGAGGTATGACAAAGTTCAGGGGTAACCCAAAATAGCGTGGGTAATTAAGAATTTTTAATTTTGAATTTTGAATTATTGTAGAAATGCTTACGCATTTCTCTTTATTACAATATATTTTATTTTCATGGGTAGTTGCGTGTACCCAGCGTACATGCAGGGTTAATATGAAAGGAGTGAAGCTGATGCCTAACAAAGATGGAACTGGTCCAATGGGTCAGGGACCTGGAACAGGTCACCTCAAAGGAAGATGTGGAGCAGGTCGTGGAAATAATAGCATTAATTGTGGGCGAAGACAAGGACGTAGAAACTTTGGCAGTAACGGCCCCAGAGGCATAGGAGGCGGCGGGGTCCGTGGATTAAACAACTCTGATAATCCATCCAACAAATAACCTATAAGACCAGAAGGGAGAGGGGGCAACCCCTTTCTCTTCTGGTTTTTTCTGAGCGGTGGCTGGTTGACAATTAGCTTGAATCAAGGTTTTAATGGTATTGTCAGCAACCTTAACAGATGATGGAGGTATAAAATGTTAGACTTTAATGTTCATTTTCCTACCCGTATTCGTTTTGGACGGGGAAAGATAGAAGATCTGGGCAAAGAAATATTGTGTTATGGAAACAAAGTACTGCTAGTCTACGGTGGAGGCAGCATCAAGCGCAGCGGGCTTTACGACCAGGTACTGCAAATTTTTAGGGATAATAACATCACTCATGTGGAGCTCTCCGGGGTACAGCCTAATCCCCGCATAAGCAGCGTGCGCCAGGGGGTAGAACTCTGCAAGAAACACGAGGTACACCTGGTTCTGGCAGTTGGCGGGGGTAGCAGCATTGATTGTGCTAAAATCATTGCTGCCGGGGCCGGCTATGATGGTGATGCCTGGGATTTTTTTACCCGCAAGGCTAAAATAAACTATGCTCTGCCCATAGGTACGGTACTGACTCTGGCTGCTACCGGTTCCGAAATGAACGCCAATGCAGTTATCAGCAATGATGATACCAAAGAGAAGCTGGGGACCGGCAGCCCGGTATTAATTCCCCGTTTTTCTATTCTCGACCCGGAATATAGTTTTACCGTTCCCCCCGAACAAACCGCATCAGGAACAGTTGATATTATGAGCCATATATTTGAACAGTATTTCAGCCTTACCCCGGAAACCTTTATTCAAGACCGCCTGGCGGAAGCCATGTTAAAGACCTGTATCCACTACGGACCCATTGCCATAGCCCAGCCGGATAACTACGAGGCCCGCGCTAATCTGATGTGGACCGGAAGCCTGGCCCTGAATGGATTGCTGGGAGCCGGCAAGCGTACTGATTGGGCCACCCACGATATAGAACATGAAATCAGCGCCCTTTACGATGTAACCCATGGTCTGGGGCTGGCTGTCCTTACTCCCTATTGGATGCAATATGTCCTGGATGAGCAAACAGCCCCCCGACTGGCAGAATATGCCCGCAATGTATGGGAGATAGAAGAAAAGGACAATATTATTGCAGCCCGGGCCGGCATTAAGAAAACGGCCGATTTTTTCAAATCTATGAATCTTGCCCGCAGTCTAAAAGAAATTGGAGTGGAAGCAGAATACCTGGCGGAAATGGCTAAAAAAGCAACTTCCCAGGGATCTCTGGGTGCATTTCGAAAATTGGAATATCAGGACGTATTAAATATTTTGCAGGCAGCTTATGGTGGGGATATGTGATGGGCGTAACCTATTAAGATACCCCTACAATATTTTCTCCATTTCCGCCACAAACAAGCGGCTCAACTCGGGGTCAAACTGGATACCAGCTTTCTGTTTTATTTCCTCAATGGCCTCTTCATGGGATATAGCCTGGCGATAAGGGCGTTCACTGGTCATGGCATCATAGGCATCAGCCAACGCCAGAATACGACATTCTATCGGGATATCATCACCAGCCAGGCCACAGGGGTATCCATTTCCATTCCACCACTCATGATGTTTAAGGATCCAATCGGATATCGGCATTAAGAGCGGGGAGGAACAAGCAATGCGATAGCCAATCTCGGGATGTCGTTCTATCTCTACCCGTTCACGAGAATTAAGAGGACCTTTCTTAAAGAGAATGGAATCAGAAATACCCACTTTACCGATATCGTGAAACTGCGCCAGGAGTTTCAGATCCGCCACCTGAGCCTGCGGTAAATTAAGAAGGCTAGCCATTATACAGACTAGATTCTGCAGCCTATCAGCATGACCTTGCGTAATAAAATCCCTTTCCCCCAGTGCACTCATCATAGTACGTATCAGGTTATTACGGCTGCTCTGTCGATGGAAAAGCTTTTCCTTGTACATATTATCGTCAGCTTCTGTAAAGATTTCTTCCATGGTTTTGGAGGAATTATTTCTTATTGCAGAGCCCATTGAAATACTGAGCGGAATAGCAGGATCGTTTGAATTGGCTACATTAATACTTTCTTTTATACGTTTAGTAACGCCCTCTAGTCCCTGCTTGGTACAGTCATACAAAATAACTGCAAATTCATCACCTCCAATACGTGAAACAGAATCACTATAGCGCAGTGAATCTCTGATGGTACTCGCAGCTTTGATAAGGAGAGTATCACCGGCTTCATGACCCAGGGTATCGTTTACCAGTTTCAATCCATCAATATCGCAGATGATCAGGCCAATTGGGCGCAGCGGTTGTGTGTCCAGACGAGCAATTTCTGATTTAAAGTAGGTACGGTTGTACAAACCGGTCAGTGCATCATGCATGCTGATATAGCGTAGCTGATCTTCCATAAGCTGACGCTCGGTAATATTTCTGATGATAACAAAAATATGTTCCTCTGGTATAGGCAGCAACCTGGCTTCAAAATGCTGCTTCTGACAGTTCCTCATAATCGAATATTCAAGACTGTTAATAATTCTGGCTTCTAATACCTGTTTTACTGCTTGACTAAAGGTTAAATTGAAGGATGAATTAGTGATATATGGCTGAAGCTCATCAATATGTTTGCCCAGTAGTTGTTCTGAAGGGATGTACAAGTCGGTGGTACTACCGGCCTTGAGGTCAATAATGAAACCCTCGGAATTAAGCAACATGAATACATCAGGAAAAGCCTCTAAAATAGCTCTGAGCTGAGAATTTGACTCCATCAATTCCTGGGAGCTGAGTTCCAGTGCACGTTCCAACATTTTGCGGTCGGCATCAAATTCCCAATAAGCGTTGTTTACCAACTCCAGAAAACTCTCCCATTCAGGATTTTCTGGCGCGATATTTCCGAATTGTTTTCGTATTTGGCGTTTTAATAGATTATGTATTCTTTCCAACCGACTATTCCTCCCAGAAAGTAGTAATAGTCATAGTTTGGTTATGCAGCTCAGTTTTCTCCCCGAGCCTAAACGGCGAGATCTCTCCATAAGAATAAAACCCGGCAAGCACAGTTTCAGAACCCATTATTTGATCAACTTCTTCAATTTCTTCCTCAGTCATTTGCCCAAGTACTACCCGTCTGGCAAAGCAACTAATCAGAAGAGCAAACCCTGTATTGCTACCTTTCCGTGGTGTAACACTGGTTTTGGCAGCATCAATGGCACCCTCAATCAGGCGACCAACATTAGCCTTCATCAGTCGGGCATAGGCTCCGGTGGGTACGTCGCCCGCAAAGGTTAGGCTTTGATCTTCCTCGTTTACTGCCGTAATAGCGCGCACCACACTACGCCCCCTTTCCTGGCCGCGAATGGAAAGGGGAAAGAATACTCCCGTAGCCGGCAAACCATCAGCAAACTCGCCCAGATATTTCTTGTATAGTTCCAGGGCAGAACGCCCATCCATCTCGTAGAGAACATTACCGATAGATCTGGTTATAAGGCGCTCGGGTCCGAAAGGATCCCAACCACCCATGGACCCATACCCTACCTTTAAACGGTTACCATAAAACCCCAGTATGGCAATATTATCAGGTTCCGGCAAGGCGTCCCAGAATACCAGGGTTTCCTCAAAATACCCGCCATCACCGGCCAGGCCCCCGGTTATAGAAATCCCCGGGGGCAACCCTGAAATCAAGCCCCTAACTAGATCGCTGCCGTTTACTTTTAAACCATCAGATAGTACCAAAACATGTATTAAGCCCTCAACCGGCAGGGAGGAAGCAATATATTTACCAGCCTGAAGTGCATTTTCCACCTGGTTCAATTTGATTTGCATGCCTTCAACACGGGTATCCTCAAATTCTAGAGCCGTGATAATGATAGTGTCTTCATATACCCTGGTACCGCAGATTTCGCCGGCAGTGGAACATCCAAAGATATGAGCTTCGGGATAAAAGCCCCTGATCTCGGCAAATCTTTCCTTTTGTTTCAGACATTTGCGCGTACCAAAAACCATCACTACTTGTGGCAATAAGCCTTTGGTCTTAGGACTCTCGTCACGCCAGCCACCGCTTTCCTGCCATATTTTCTGTTCAACCCGCAAGCAGTCCCCCCCTCTCCAAAAATGCTGATCATTTTTGCCATATGGAGGAAATAATAGCATAATACTGTTTTTTATTCGACAGGGATAAAAGATAGTCCTTTTTTTAAACATTTTAACGTCCGCAGTGGTGAAGACTACAATTAGCACGAATCAGGCTTTAATTGTTAAGCAATTAAAGTCTTAGCCTTAGTTTATTCCTTGATTTATAGGACTATAAAATAATAAGATTTATGAAGAAGTCCACTAATATATTTAGATAGGAGATAAACTTACATGAGATTTAGTCTGGATTGCCTGCCCTGTTTACTTAACCAGGGTATTAGAGTAGCCCGGCTTTTCCTGGAGACTGAAGAGGATCAACGCATTTTCATTAATAATCTCATAGCCGAAATCGCGGTCATGGACAATAATGTGAGCGCACCCTACATTGCCCATAAGATACACCGGGCTTTAAAAGAAACATTGGAAAACCCTGACCCTTATCAGAAAGAAAAACGCTATTTTAATCAGGAAATGCTTAGATTTGAAGATGATTTTTACGCACTCGTGGAATCTGCTGCCAACCCTCTTGATATTGCCTTAAAACTGGCTGCTGCCGGTAATATAATCGATTATGGCCCTGGTTATGATTTATCTAGAGATAACGTACTTAATACCATAAAAGATTCAATGGAAAAAGACTATTCACCACAAGTTTTTCTTTCCCTTGTATCCGCTTTGAAGAATGCCGATAAGCTCCTTTATCTGGGAGACAATGCCGGCGAAATAGTATTTGACAAGATATTCATCCGCACCATCAAAGAATGTTATCCTCATCTTCAGATAGACTTCGCTACCCGGGGTGAACCGATAATGAATGATGTTACCGAAGAGGATGCATATATGGTGGGTATGGATGCCTATGCTACCATTATTAATAATGGCATCGATATTCCCGGAACCATTCTTGAACACTGTTCTGATAGTTTTGTAAATATATTTAATGAGGCAGATGTGATTATTTCCAAGGGACAGGGTAATTTTGAATCGCTATATGGAAACGGATACAATAATCTGTATTATATTTTCCTGTGTAAATGCAATCATTTCATGGAAAGATTCGGAGCCAGGCAAAACGACCTGATTTTGATGAAAGAATAGGTTGTAAACCGGCTTGCGTTAGGAGGGTGATGCTAGGTGAAGGTTATTACTGTGATTGCCAAACACCCGGGCAGTGGCCAGACTACGGTTTTAGTTAACCTGGCCAGCGGATTAGTCCGCCAGGGATACCGGGTATTAATCGGGGAATTGGGGAGAAGCGAAAACCTGCGTAATTGGTTGGGAATTGGCTGGGAAGACGATACCATAGTGGATGGTGATATACCTGATACCAGTAGAATAAAAACTCGAATATTAAGCTCGCAGTTGGGCATAGAACTGCTGCCTCTGGTTGTAGAACCTGACTCACAGAAAACCTCAATGCACCTAACTTACCTGGAGGAACTGGATTACGATTTTCTGTTGCTCCACCCGGCTGGCAGCGAATATTATAATTTTGCAGATACACCTGTTGCTACCACAATTGTCTGTACCGACCTCAGTCATGATAATGAGTTGAAAGAATTGCAAATCCTGGAGGAATGTTTGCAGAGCCTGGGAAAAGACAATGGCATTGATTTAATTTTACCCAATAAAATCAACACTAAAGAGTGGGAACAGAACACCCAGCAGTTATTTACCCTGGCCGACCATTTTGGCTATGAGAAAATAGCCGACCCCATCCCCCATTGAGAGAGGATCCATGATTTGTCCCTGGAGGGACGTACGGTTTGGGAACTAAGTCAGGCTAATTTGCAGGATGCCTTTTTAAGATTGATAGAGATAGTAGAATCCTAATGGGACAGGGGACCTGTCCCCCTGTCCCCTGTCACTTATTTCATCAGATTAGGTAACACGGTACTTATAGAAGGGAAAGCAATTAGGATGGCTAGACAAACTACAATAGCCAGCAGGAAAGGCCAGATGCCTTTGAAAATGGTTTCCAAGGGAACATCGGGGGCTACCCCTTTGATGATATAGACATTCATTCCTACCGGTGGGGTTATTACCCCCATAGCTACTACCAGTACGATTATTACTCCGAACCAGATGGGGTCATAGCCCAGGTTATTTACTACTATAGGATAGAAAATGGGAATGGTAAGCAGTACCAGAGCCAGGGCATCGATAAAACAACCCAGCACAAAATAAATCACCAATATAATAGCCATAATTGCTGCTGCCGGCAAGGCCAGATCTCCCGCCCAGCTGGCCAGCTCAAAGGGTATCCGGCTTATGGCCATAAACCGGCCAAATATTACGGCTCCGGCAATAAGCAGCATTATCATGGCAGTAGTTTTAGTAGCATCCAACAGAGATTTTTTAAATCCTTCCCAGTTCAGGGAGCGTCCCAGCAATGATACCAGTAAAACCCCGGCAGCACCAACTGCTCCCGCCTCAGTCGGAGTAAACCAGCCCGCAAAAAGCCCCCCCATAGAAATTGCAAAGATAATTAAAACCTCGCCCAACCCGCCTTTTAATGCAGTAAGTCGTTCCTGCCAATTAGCCTTTGGCCCCGCAGGTCCGAGGTCAGGGTTGCGCCGGGTAAGTATAAATATGGTTAACATATAGAGCAGCATGAGTAGTATGCCAGGTAGAATCCCGGCTATAAACAACCTGCCGATAGACTGCTCGGTGGACATGCCATAAACAATAAAAATTACACTGGGGGGTATAAGTACTCCCAATACCCCACCGGCAGCAACACTGGCCGTAGCCATTGCATCTTCATACTGGTATTTTTTCATCTCCGGCAAAGCTATTGCTCCCATGGTGGCGGCAGTAGCCGTATTAGAACCGCATATAGCACCAAAGACAGCACAGGCCGCCTGGGTGGCTATAGCCAATCCCCCCGGTTGGTGCCCTACCATTTTGTATGCGAATACATACAGCCGGGTACCAATACCGGAGTAATAAGCCAAAAATCCCATCCAGACAAACATGGCAATAACACTCAGGTTGTAGGAAGAAAATGTACCATACAGTTCCCCGACAACCATATTAAAAGAAGTTGCTGACGTGGTTAAATAGGCAAAGCCGGCGAAACCAGTCAAGGCCATAGCAAAAGCAATCGGCATCCGCATAAATATGAGTGTTAGAAAAACGAGTATACCTATAATTCCTATAATTGATGAACTCATTATACAAACCTACCTGACTTGTATTTTAATTTTTAATTCTTAATTTTTAATTTGGAATTGTGGTGGAAATACTCCGTATTTCTCATTATTTCAATCGTTTATGAATCTGCGTAATCTGCTCCCTTAATTGCGATCGCCAAGGAGCATAAGTGTACCCTTTGGGTACGTCTAATTATTAAGGTGGCTCCGTATTTCTCGTTATGTTTGTAGGGAACGGCCCCCGTGCCGTTCCGCCTGAGTAAAGTGCCGGACTCGATATTTTAGCCCTAAATAAATCCGAATTACCTTATATCACACGTTCTCCAGTTAATATAACAGGGTTTGGGACAGTAGCTTTATCTTCATTAATGTTTGCAGGTACTATAAGAGTATAAACAGCATATATGTTGTTAACTAACTGTGATAGTATGACCAGGGAAATTGCCATCAGTCCCAGAGCAATAATATAGGCCACCGGAGACAACGGGATTTGACTGGTTGCTGCCACCTGCCCGTTGGCATTCATACTGCCGGCAAAATCTATCATATACCAGGCAGCAAAACCCCAGAAAATTAGTGCTATAAGATTAACCATTGACTTAATCACCGCTGCCACTGAGGCTGGCATTTTATCAATGAAAAACTCTATTGCTATGTGACCATCCTGAACTGCACAGTAGGCAATAGAAAGGCCGATGGTTAAAGCAATCAAAATATTTACAAAATCAATTGTCCCTACTAATGGATGTTTAAAAACTGCCCGCAGGATGATGTTACTAACTATCAGAAGCATCATTAATACTATACAGAAACCTGCCAGCCGATCCATTACCCGGCTCAAGTTTTCTACCAGGCCATCCAGGCTCTTCATTATAAAATCCTCCCCTGTTTTCTACTTATATTGTTGGTTGTATTTATCAGCCAGTTCTTTTACCCGGTCCAGAATTTTCTGCCCGTCTACCCCGATTTTACTCATCCGGGTTACATAATCAGCTTGAACTGGTTCTACCAGTTTAATCCAGCGCTCTGTTTCCGCCGGACTCAGGGTGATAATTTCCATCTGATTTTCCTTTATGGCCCCGTTCATAGCGTCCTCATTCTGTTTATCCCACAAACCGGCAGCAACCTCGTCGAAGAACTTGGCTGTCACTTCTTCAACTACCTTCTGGTTGTCCGGGCTCAATGAATCCCACTTATCTTTGTTCATAGTTACAAAAAAGAGGGTATTGTAAAGGAACGGGCTTTTGGTAATATATTTGGTAACCTCAGCCTGTTTCCAACCTTGTAAGACTTCTATAGGTCCCAGATTACCCTTAACCATACCTTTGGAAAGGGCATCATAAGCATCCGACTGGGGCATGGCAATAGGAGTAGCTCCGACACATTCCAGGGTTTTGGCACTGAGCCCGGTAGCCCTGATTTCCATACCTTTTAGATCTTCCAGCTTGCGTACCGGTTTTTTGGTGTAGAGGTCACCCGGTCCTGTAGTCAGTACCATAAGCAATTTGGTATCCTGCACTTCCTTGGGGTTAAATTCTTGAATTCCTTCCCAGGCTACCCGGCTGGCTACCTGAGAGTTATTATAGGTAATACCCGGCAGTTCAAATACCTCCGATACCGGGAACTGCCCCCGGGTATAAGAGAAACAGGAGATGCCGATATCGGCAATACCGCTCTTGACAGCTTTATAGATGGCTTCAGGCTGGGCCAGACTATTTTGAGGATAACTGGTAATTTTCACCTGACCATTGCTGGCTTTTTCAATCTCCGCAGCCCAGGGCTGAACCAGCTGGGTTTCTGCCGGATGAGTACTGGGCCAGAAATGGGCCAATTTTAATTCCACCTGTTGCGCTTTTACATTCTGGGAACTTGTCGGCTGGGTTTTTTCTTGCTTGCTGCATCCGGCAACCGCCATTAGCATCAGTACCAGCACCAGAGCCAGTACTCTCCGTCCTACTCTTTTCCTTCCCCAAAATCCTTTCACTACCATACTTCCTCCTTTTTTTGGCAAATAAAAAAACTCCCGCAGGAGTTTTATAAGAAATGCAGGCATACCATTATCCATGCAAAGATATAAGGCATACTACACCCTTATTCCTACCGTTCTAACCTTCCTACCATTTGTTATTTTGTTCCTACCAAACTGCACGTCTACGGAT
Organism: Syntrophomonadaceae bacterium; assembly: GCA_012729715.1. Classification (GTDB taxonomy): domain Bacteria; phylum Bacillota; class Syntrophomonadia; order Syntrophomonadales; family Syntrophomonadaceae; genus UBA4844. Next base: position 6,476 of record JAAYCQ010000109.1, on the reverse strand, counting down.
ATAACCTCTAAGGATACACGCAACCACTAAGAAAATGACTGCTGGGGTACGATATATTTAAAATAAATCCGCATGAATTAAAAATCTATTAACCATGACGGAACGGCACAGGGGCCGTTCCCTACACATGACTGTTCTACAGTTTCGCCCTATGGGTTTATTTACACAGCGGGTTGAGGCTATCTACAATGCTACAAAGAAAAAAGTTCAACTCTTCCGGCAGAAAAGTTGAACGTTAAGCAATCTCTATTATGCCACTGTTCTTCCATCCTGCCATTGTATACTTCCTTCGCCAGACACTATCCAGGCAAAGGGAAAAATCAAACCGTCAAACCATACTTCTATTAGTATAACTATATGTCGCGAATTTTGGAATATGATTTCCCTAAATTTCTATTTTTATCTTTCGAAGCCCGCCAGATTAAGAAAATGTCTGGCTGGTAAACATAAAAGATGAGGGCATACTAAATTTAGAAAGGAGGTGTAATAATGGGTCGAAACCGCCAAGATAACCGCCGGGATGACCGTATCGATAACCAGCGGAATGACAACCGTGACGAGCGTATTGATAACCGCCGCGATACCGATCGTAGCGATAATCGTGAAGACCGTATTGATAACAGTCGTAGAGATAATCGCAACGATCGCTAGTTATTATTTAAGGGGAGGGATGTTGATACCCTCTCCTCTACATATCCCACCTTTTTTCTCTTATAACACTTCTTAACTTTGACAGATCCCATTAATTTAGGTTAAAAAGGAACAAACCCACCATTTTTTAAACAGCATAAATACTTGAGAAAGAAGCGATTATTTAATGAAGAAACTTTTTAGTATTGTACTGGCGCTAATTATGGCTATTGCTCCTGTACTGATAAACACCGAAACAGCTAATGCCAAAGATTATTACCGCAGCTATTCTAAGCTGGCCAAACACCAGACCCAGGGTAAAGATTATTACATAAACAAGTATGATGGCCCTTCTGATACTGCGGTTATTGCCATTCACGCCGGCCAAATTGAATTGCAAACCGGTGAACTAGCAACAACCATTGCTGATTGGACTGGGAGTGATCTTTATACCTTCGAGGGAATTAAGAACAAGAATAATAGTATATTGCATGTTACGTCTACCCGTTTTAATGAACCTATTGCCCGCAATCTGGTTGCAAAATCTGATAAAACCCTCTCCGTCCATGGGTGTACCGGAAGTCGGGCGGTAACCTACGTCGGCGGCCAGGATACCAAACTTGGGAAAAAAATAAAAGCCAGCCTTCGGGATGCCGGTTTTAAGGTACTTACCCCGCCTAAACATTTGGACGGTAAAAATTCTAAAAACATATGCAATAAAAATGCCAGTGGTAAAGGAGTTCAATTAGAATTAACCGTACCGCTTCGTGAGCAATTTGTTGCCAGTTCTGGACCAACCGATACATTTTATCGCTATGCTGCCGCAGTAAGCAAAGCATTGCAATAATATATAGTCAGGGGCAAGTTGGGTTAATAAGGGCAGACAAATAACTCTTGGCAGTTTAAAATCCTTGCTAGTTCATAGTAAAGGACCTTAACAAGTGTTAGAATAAGATAATATCACTGCAAGGAGTTGGTTAAATGGAACCTAAACCTCGTTCTGCTTCCACCGTAACCATGACCCAAATAGTACTCCCCTTTCATGCTAATGTAGCTGGTAATATGCATGGCGGAGAAGTTATGAAGTTGATGGACTCTGCTGCCGGTGTGGCCGCAGCACGTCATAGCTTATGCAATGTTGTTACAGCCAGTGTTACCCAGCTTTCTTTTATTGAACCGATTTTTGTTGGCGACCTGGTTCTCTGCAAGGCTGAATTAACCTATACCGGCAATACCTCCATGGAAGTGTATGTAAAAGTTGATGCAGAAGATTTAAACCGTGGTATTATCAAACATGTTTGTGAAGGCTATTTCTTCATGGTAGCCCTGGATCGCAATGGGCGCCCCACCAAAGTACGCCCACTGCTTGTCGAAAACGAGGAAGAGCAGCGCTGCTATGAGGCTGCCCAGGAAAGGATTCGACATATGAAAGAGGTTCAAAGCAAATCCGAGAACTGTTAGAGGGGATTTAAGAAAAAGCCTTCCCTACGATAAGTAGGGAAGGCTTTTTGCCTCCTATTTTCTTTATAACCCTTGAGCCATTTTGATAGCCTTTTGAATGTTGTCGATTACTTCCTCCAACAGATAACGATCCGGGCCTTGAGCCATGATTCTTACCAGAGGTTCAGTACCGGAGGGTCTTACCACCAGTTTGCCCCATTCTCCCAAACGTTCTTCAGCTTCCTTAAGAGCCGCAACCACCAGTTCATGGCCTAAAATTTCGTCTTTGTTTTCCAGGCTGACATTTACCAGTAGCTGGGGTTGTTTTTCCATTTCCCGGGCTAACTCGGACAAACTTAACCCGCTGCGTTTTATAACCTCTGCTACCTTAATTGAGGTCAGCAGGCCATCTCCAGTAGTAGCATAGCGGGAAAATATTATATGGCCGGATTGCTCTCCCCCTAGCAGGGAACTGGTTTCCTGCATCTTTTCCAGGACATAGCGGTCTCCCACTTTACAGCTCTCAATGGTTATATTTTCCCGCCGCAGAGCAATGTCCAATCCGATGTTGCTCATTACCGTAGCTACAATACTGGGGGGTGAAAGTTGCCCCCAACGGTAAGCATCTAAAGCACAAATAAGCATTATATAGTCACCGTCCAGCTCATTGCCTCTTTCATCAACAATTATACAGCGATCAGCATCCCCGTCATAAGCTATGCCTAGATCAGCTTGATGCTCTACCACTGCTTTAAGCAGACCATCGGTATGAGTGGATCCACAGCGGTCATTAATGTTAACCCCATTAGGTTTATCATTAATGGTTATAACCCGTGCTCCCAGCCGCCGCCAAAGTTCCGGTCCCACATGGTAGGCAGCACCATTGGCACAATCCATAACTACCCGCATACCATAGAGGTCTTCCTTCAGGCTATAGCATTCCATCAGGTATTTAAGGTAATTGTTCTCGGCCTCTTTAACCTCATAAACCCTTCCCACATCCGTACCCCGAGGGCGGGTAAGATCCCCGGTCCCAGAGAGTACCAGTTCCTCAATTTCCGCCTCTACCTCATCAGGTAATTTATAGCCGCTGGGGCCGAAGAATTTTATACCATTATCGGCTACCGGATTATGGGATGCAGATATTACGATACCACATGATGCCTGATAGTACCGGGTAAGGTAAGCCACTGCTGGAGTAGGTATAATACCTACGGTAAGGACATCAGCTCCAGTAGAGCAAATACCGGCCCGCAGGGCAGCTTCCAGCATGTCTCCGGATATACGGGTATCTTTGCCTACCAGTATCCTGGGGCGGGTACCAGCTTCCTGTTTAGCCAGTACATAACTCCCGGCCCGTCCCAAATCATAGGCTAATTCCGGCGTAAGCTCAATATTGGCTATTCCCCTTACTCCATCAGTTCCAAATAGAATTCCCACTATTGTCTCCTCCCAATTTTGTTAATGCAGTTTACCGGCGATTCTAAAACCCTCATTATTGTGTCATCCTGAGGCAAAGCCGAAGGATCTTAAAGATTCTTCGCTGACGCTCAGAATGACATTTTAGATATTTTCATTATGCAAAACACTGATTTATTATTATGCTTTTTAGACACCTTTGGTTAACACTGGTCTAAATTACCCCGTTAAGTATTAATAAAGAGAATCTAATCCCCCCCCTCTTCCGGAATTTTCTCTATACTAATTTCTACCAGGACCCGGGATGGATATACTTTTAAACCTGCTGTTGTCTGTACTGCAACCTCCTGGCTAAAAGATTGTTTCTTTCCGGATATATCTATTTCAGCAGTATTTATCTGTTTTTGCTCCTCAGGTATTTTCTGCTTGCTTATTACTCCAACCTGTATCGGCTCCACTATAACCTCCCGCACCCGGTAACCCTCAGCCACATTTCCTGTTAACACTGGCTTAACCTCCAGCGATTTGCTGGACATTTTAGGGCTTACTACCGCGTGTACCAGAACCGTATCGGGAATTATGCGAAGGCCTTCTCTAATTTCATTGCCACTGGCATCACGAGCCTGCAAGCGTAAGCGGTAAGATTGTACACCCCTGACATTGCCCAGGTTTACCGGACAAACTATTCGATTTACCTGGTCTAGAATACTAGCCTCTCCGCTGATAATACACCGGTCAGGATTGGTAACCAGATCTAACAATTCGTAATCCGGGGGCGGATTAGTTGTAATCTGGTAATCTACCCTTAATTCCCGCTCTTGCAGGTTAGTTAAAACTACCTGTACCTCCCTGGGTTCAACCCGGGTAAACATAGCTCCCCTAATTGGTTCCAGCTTTACCGGCAAACTATGGGTTCCTGCTTTTAGTCCTGCCAGGTCTACATAAGCACTAACAGTACCTCGTTCACTATATGCACCCCACAGTTTAACATAAACCGTTTTCGGAGCTTTTTCTATGTTCAAGCTTTCACCCAGGTGAAGGTATTGCAGTTCAACCACTACCGTATCCTGACGGGCGCTGGTTCCACCCTGATTGCCTATATATATCCACAGTAAAACCGCCAGGATTATAGATATCACTTTTAACCCTGCCCTGCTCTTTTTAGGATTCCCGGTTCTCACCAGACCACCTCCTTAACAGAGTATCACCCGAACGTTCATCACTTAACAATTCCCGGGTCAATATTTCCTTAAGGCTGTCCCCATCCAAACCACGCTGTAACCGGCCCTCTTGAGCCAGAGAAATAATGCCGGTTTCTTCGGAGACTATAAGCACCAGAGCATCAGACACTTCACTTATTCCTAACCCGGCACGGTGACGGGTTCCCAGTTGCTGATCCAAATTGGGATTATCACTCAGGGGGAGAAAACAAGCAGCCCGCTCAATACGCCCTTCATTGATTACCACCGCCCCATCGTGCAAAGGGGTGTTGGGGACAAAAAGATTAATCAGCAGAGCAGATGAAACCAGGGAGTCCATTTTAACACCGCTTTCCAGATATTCACCAATACCCGTTTGCCGGGTTAAAACTATAAGCGCTCCTACCCGGTTGCGGGAAAGCACCTTAGCAGCAGCACTCACTTCAGCAATAATATTTTCGTAATCTTCCATTTTGGATAGAAAGCGACGAGAGGCAAAGAAACTGCCCCGTCCCAGTTGCTCCAAAAAACGCCTTATTTCTGGTTGGAAAACGATAGGAATAGTAATAGCGAAAAGAATCCACAGCTTTTCCACCAGCCAGTTGACCATGTCAAGCTTCAGATAACTGGCAATAACCGTGAAAACCAGCAGCAGAACCAGGCCTTTTAGAAGCTGTTCCGCCCGGGTTCCCCTTATTAAGCCAAGTACGCGGTAAAGTACATAGGCTACTATACCTATATCTATTAAGCTGCGGATTATATCCCAGGGACTGGCAATAACTCCTGATAAAAACGAAAGACTCAAGTTCTATATCCTCCAAAAAATAGGCGATAATCAACCATGATAATGGATTACCAGCAACAGCCCTTCCCTAACCTTTATTATTCCCTCATTTTCTGCCAACACATTTGAAATGGCATAGGGATTCCATTTTTCCAGAATAACATTTTCCAAGGGATATTCAAAACCTTCTTCATATACACCCTGTGCCTGTTCAGTTAAAACCAGTACTGAAACTATATCTCCAATCTCTCCGCTAATGTTTATTTCGTTACTGACCAAATAAGCTGAATAATTAGCGGTGTAATGCCATACTTTTTTGCCTTTCAAGGCTAGCTCAGCCCCGCAGTAAAGATTAGAAAGGGTATGATCCAGCCTTTTACCAAGTGAACCTAGAAATATTATCTCATCGGCATTTAGTTCTTCAGCCAGAGCAAGTATTAACTGGGTATCAGTAAAGTCTTTGCGCTGGGGATACCTTTGAAATTTTACTCCTTGTTCCTTATAATAATCCATTACCCGGGGAAGGATAGAATCCATATCCCCCACTATATAAGCAGGAATAATACCCATTGCATAAGCATAATTGGCGCCCCCATCAGCACAGAGAATAATATCCGCTTCATTCAGCAACCATTTACAGGAATCCACATCGCCATAGTCGCCATTGGCCAAAATAACACATTTCATAAGCAAATCACCTGTCTTTTATTACGTTTATTAATTTTATCAGAAAGTCAAAAAAACTTATAGTTTATGCATTTTCAGGACCATGGTAAATTAGACCTTAAAGAGTAATTTTTGGCCGCTTGCTTCCTAAAGCACGATTATATGGTAGCTTTAAATGCCTGTCGGTAAGATGAATTTCAGCCATCAAAAGGTTTTATATGTTTATTTTTTCTCTAAATTGACAAAGAAAATAGCGTTAATTATAATGCTATTAGTTTAAATGTAGCAAAGGAGGGAACAAACAATGGCTTATATAATTACTGATGAATGCATTTCCT
>JAAYCQ010000108.1 GCA_012729715.1 Syntrophomonadaceae bacterium | reverse complement strand
TACGAATCAGGGGTTCTCCCCCGGAATAAATATACATATAAATTCCCAGTTCTTTACCCTCCCGGATAATACGGTCAAGGGTTTTTATGTCCATGGAATCCGATTTTTTATATTCTGCTGCCCAGCAGCCGGTACATTTCAGGTTGCAGGCGGCAGTGGGGTCCATCAAGATAGCCCAGGGAATGTTACAATCATATTTTGCGGCCATTTTCTCATTGGCGGGAATACCCAGGATAGTAGCATTAACCAGGAAATTAACCAGTAATTTTTTTCTTACATTAGCGTCAAACTCAGTATACAGGCGGTGAATATATTTATTCCAGTTACTATCTGGATCGTTTAATATATTGCGGATTAAACGAGCATAATCTTTGTGATTATCCTGAATTAAAATTTTTTCACCCCAATTTAATAACTTTCCCATATTCTCCTCGGGATTTTTCTGCACATATTTAATTCCTTCGTTGAGTACGGCAGTACTTAGCATCTTTTTTACTTTCATACTATTTCCCCTCCTTGGTACTTTAACAGCCATAAAGGTGCTTAAAGTAAGAGAACGATAACTGGGGAAATGAGCTAGGGTATGTAAAATATCAGGTAGGTTCTTCGTCATAAATACCCCTTAATTTACGGCGATATTGTTTTAATGCATCCAGATCTCTGATGCATTGTTCTATTTTATCTAATTCCTTATTGAGGATTTCGTTTAACAGGGGGTATTTATGCAGCATGCTATTATTAATACGGTAATAAACCCACTGAGCCCGCTTTTCGTGAATAATTAAGTTAGTTTGTCTTAAGCGGTTAAGGTGTCTGGAAACATTGGATTGATTTATACCCAATATTTGCTCAAGTTCCCCTACATTCAAATTCCCTTTTCGTAAAAGATTAAGAATTCTTAGGCGGTTCTCATCTCCCAACGCTCTCATTACTTGCACTAATTCCAACCGGGCACCTCCTTATATGAGTATATTCGTTTATAATCATATACTATAACTGGTAATTGCAGATGTCAAGATAATAAAATTAAATTCCGGTAGGAAAAAGGTTAAGAGTATAGAAAACAATAATAAGAGGTAAGGTTAGTACGGAAATAGAACAGGAATTAGAAGCGGCAACCTGAATTGTGATACCCATAAGGCGAGCCGCAGAACAATGATGTGTAGGGAACGGCCCCTGTGCCGTTCCGTCATGGGTTAGAAATAAAATAGAAGTAATAAGAAAATAGACACTGAAGCCACTGAAAAATATGAATTACACTGAATTTTTATAAAAAACCTAACACCTTTTTGTAGGGGCAGACCCGTGTGTCTGCCCGGCCGACCACTGCAATCCCGCGGGCGGACACATGGGTCCGCCCCTACAGATTACGTGCTACTGTACAGGAAGAGTACGTAAAAACATTTTCATACTTGGTTGTGGCCTCTGACCACTGGGGGATAATTAGAAAAAAAAGGAGCAGATATGGAATCAAAACAAATAGTTTTAACCGGGTTAGTAGCTACGGCCTTGATAACCGCCCTGGTTTTAAGTGGCCTGGTAGTAGATATGGTGGTAGCCTTTTTGGTACTGGCAGCTGGAATACTACTAACTTATTACATTGCCCTTAACCAGAAGAGAATAGAACAATACGATTGCTTAAGGGGGGCAATTAAAGCCGGAAACGATATCAGGGAGCAAGACAATTTAAAATCAGTGCTGGATCATTTAGCGGTTCATGCCCGGTTACTGTTGGGAATTGAACATACCCTGCTATGGCTCCCGGGCGATAATATTACCTGGCCTGAGGAAAAGAATTATTCTGATTTCCTGGAGGAAATTGGACAAAGGATGAGACTAAACCCGGTAACTATCCAATTAACTAGATCTGAGGATAGTAATCTTCCCTGGCCAGAAGAAGTTAACTGGCTGGCAGCCTATCCCTTGGTAACGGAAGAAGAATTCAGGGGGATTTTACTCTTATTAAATTCGCGGTCGGATAAGATGCAGGGGCATACTAACGAAGTGCTTAATAACTTGTGCCGCCATAGTGCTAATGCTATAAAAGGTCTGTTGGCAGAGCAAAGTGAGCAAGAGGATGAAGAAGTATTAATTAACTCCATTTTGGCCGGAATAGAGGCCGGCGACCCTATTTTCAGGGGACATAGTGCCAGGGTTGATGCTATTGCCATTTTAATTGGCAGCAAACTGGGTTTGGATAAACAAGAAATGAAAACTCTACATTATGCGGCCTTGCTGCACGATATTGGCAAATATGCTGAGACTATGCTTGATAAAGAAGACGATGAACTTTTAGTTAGTGACCATGCCAGCCTGGGTGCCGAACTCATCCCGGCGACTGGTATTTTTGAACAGGTCCGGGAAGCGGTCAAGTACCACCATGAACGTTATGATGGCAGTGGTTATCCTCAGGGCTTAAGGCAGACTGATATACCGTTTTTAGCTCGTATAATTGCTGTAGCTGATGTTTATGACGCTGTCACCCGGATGTGCAGTGAAGAAGAAAGACTTGACCCCCAGACTGCTCTGGGTGTTATTAAGAAAGCCACCGGTACTATTTTTGACCCGTTAGTAGTGGTGGCCTTGGAAGAAGTGGCTGAGGAGGTTGCAAATCTTGGGGCTATTCAGGATTTGGTCCAGGATGAAGGTGAAGGGGAATGACAGGGGACAGAAAAGCAGAAATAAAGTATAATGCGATAAGATATTTTAATCAGGTGAGCGTTGGTGAATAAATATAGATTTTACCTATGTGCAATAATAATAGGTGTAATTTGTGCCTTCTATTTTGTTTATGCCGGGCAAAAAGATGACTGCCCGGTTGCATCTAATAATGGTCAGTATTCCTATCTATTTCCTGATCCTATGCTGACTACTTATAACATGGAAATTTATCTGGATATTAATACTCGTACTTTATATGGCAGTACTGTAATAGATACTGTTAATACTTGCGGTAAAACTCTGGAGGAACTTTGCTTTACCGCTTATCCCAATGCTTTTCGTAATAAATTAGACACGCCTGCACCAGCTGATGCCTACTACTGTGGTTTTAATGAAGGATGGCTTAAAATTGACAGCTTAAAGGTGAATGGGAGTAAGGTAGAATACCAGGAGGCAGGAGTCTTAATAAAAGCGCTGGTACCGTTAGACCTGTTACCAGATAAGAACATTAAGGTGGAAATGATCTGGAGGGCTAAAATCCCCAAGCTAGCTTATCGTTATGGCAGCAAAGCCGGGGTCTATATGCTGGGCAATTTTTACCCCACTTTAAATGTATTAAGTGACGGCGATTGGCACAACTCATATAATTCGGTTTTTGGTGATCCCTTTTGCTTTCATGTAGCCAGCTATATGGTTAATATTAACCTGCCTGAAGCTTATAATATGGTATCTACCGGTACTACCATCACTCAGTTGGCAGAAGACAATGGCAGAACCATATATCAGGTTAAGGCAGATAAGGTTCGGGATTTTTGCCTGCTGGTAACGTATGATTACCAGGAATTGAACCAGGAAATTACGGGGTGGAATATAAAATGTTATGCTCCGAGCAATAATATTGATATATGCTCCCAGGTAGTTGAGCAGAGCGGGCAGATACTGGATTATTATTCTGCTACCCTGGGCTCCTACCCCTACCCTGATTTTAAGGTAGCCTTTGTTCCCATGAAGGGTTTTCACGGGATGGAGTATTCGGGATTTATTTTTTTACGGGAAGAGTTTCTAAACCCGGGCTATGATAAACAGAAGATAGAATTTATATTGGCTCATGAAATAGCCCATCAATGGTGCTATGCCATGGTGGGGAATGACCAGTTACGTGAGCCCTGGCTGGATGAAGGTCTGGCTAACTGGTTGGCCAATAAATATTTGCAAAAATATCGGGGCTATAGTCAACCAGATATTAATTACCAACAGGGAGTCAAGCTATCAAAACAACTTAAGGAGATGCGCTCTAGCCGGGAATACTACCGTACTGCTTATGAAGGCGGGGAGGCCTTCTGGTACGGCCTGGAGCAAGAATTGGGAGAGGAAATGGTAATTAAAGTATTACGCAGCTATTTGGCCGAATATAAGTTTAAGATTGCCTGCAGCCGGGATTTGCTAGCAATTATTGAAAAAGAAGCCCATAAAGATATGGATTATTATTTTGATAAGTGGTTTTAAACTGAAGCACCATATTGTCTAAGTATTTCGATAGCCATAGAACTTAAGCTATTATCGCAAACCAGGGTTAGGATGATAGAAGAACTGCTGGGCGGGTCATAATTGGGTGATGACATGCCACTGGAAATAGGATCAGCAGCCAATAGGGGTCCATAAGTTAGATTAGCGCCGCTATTATTCATGGTCAGAGACGAAAGAGTGGTTTTAGTACGTCGGTTTACCCTGGAAGCAGAATAAGGTGAAATGCGATCTATCCGGATTTCATTGTACCCAGATTGTTTCAGTACATCTGCTGCTATCCAGGCATCGCTATCGTCGGAGAAATAGGCGAATATTGCCCGTTCACCCGGGTCAAGTTGCATTTATTATTCCTCCCTGTAATAATAAGTACGGGAATGTTTAGTACTCCCGTCTTTATCAGTTTTACCATTTTAGTAAAGAATATTATTTTAAATAGTTTTAAGGAGGACACGCATGAATCCGGTTCAGGAACTCCATAATCTTTTAAAAAAGGTAATAATTGAGGCTATAGAGGCATGTCGGGGGCAGGGACTGCTAAATTATCAGCAGCTGCCTGACTTTGTCATAGAAGTTCCCCGGGAAAAAGGGCATGGTGATTTTGCCTGTAATATTGCCATGTTATTAGCCCGGGAGGCTCGTATGGCACCACGTAAAATCGCGGAAACTATTGTAGCTATGGTAAATATCGAAAGCCATGAGCAGATTGATAAGATCGAAGTGGCGGGACCGGGTTTTATTAATATTTTCCTAAATAATAGCTGGTTGTACGATATTCCAGCATTAGTCACCAGGTTGGAAGACCGCTACGGCTATAATACCAGGTTAGGACAGCGGGTACAGGTGGAATTTGTCAGTGCTAACCCTACCGGCAATTTACATATGGGTAATGCCCGTGGGGGAGCCATTGGAGATACGCTGGCTAATATTTTAGATCGTGCCGGCTACGATGTACAAAGGGAGTTTTACATAAATGATGCCGGTAACCAGATAGAAATCTTCACCGATTCTCTGGAAACTCGTTATTTGCAGTTAAACGGCCATGATTTACCTTTCCCTGAAAACGGTTATGCCGGGCAGGATGTAGTAGATACGGTCAAGCGCATTATTAGCCGTTATGGCAAGCAACTGTTAGATATGCCACCCGAACAAAGACGTAAGATTCTGATAGATTATGCCCTGGAAGAAAAAGTGAATTATATGCGTAAAACTTTAGAGAACTTCGGGGTTAACTATGACGTCTGGTTTAGTGAGAAAACCCTGCACGAATCGGGTAAAATAGAGCAGGTTATAAAATATTTGCAAGATAAGGGCTATATCTATAAAGAGGAAAACGCCCTGTGGTTTAAAACTACTCTTTTCGGGGATGAAAAAGACGAAGTAATGATGAGAGCCAATGGTCTGCCTACCTATTTTGCAGCTGATATTGCTTACCACCAGGATAAATTTGAACGGGGATTTGATTGGGTAATAAATGTCTGGGGAGCAGATCATCACGGTCATGTGGCGCGCATGAAAGGCGCTATAGAAGCTTTGGGTTATGATCCTGATAAATTGGACATTCTTTTAATGCAACTGGTAAGGCTGTATCGGGGAGGCAATATTGTCCGTATGTCTAAACGTACTGGCACTACGGTTTCTTTAGACGAATTAATAGAAGAAGTTGGCCGCGATGCCGCCCGTTTCTTTTTCGTTATGCGCAGCCCGGATAGTCATCTTGATTTTGATCTGGAGCTGGCCAAGCAGCAAAATCAGGAAAATCCGGTATATTATGTACAATATGCCCATGCGCGCATATGCAGCATTTTCCGACAGGCAGAAGCGGCCGGGGTAAGGATGCCCGGGATAACAGAAATTGACCCTTCCCTGCTGCAGGAGGAAGAGGAACTTGCTCTGTTAAGAAAAATTGCCGATTTTGCGGAAGAGATTTCCGTAGCCGCACGGACTATGGCACCACAACGTATAGCCCGTTATGTATTGGACCTGGCAGGATTATTTCATAGTTTCTATAATCATCACCGGGTTTTATATCAGGATCAGGCACTGCAGGATGCTCGTCTGCTGCTGATGTATATCACCCGTATAACTATAAAAAACTCGCTTGATATTTTGGGAGTAAATTCACCAGAAAGAATGTAGGAGGGATATATTTGGTACCAAGAAAAAAAAGTGAAGCGGACTGGGCAGTGGAGATACTGGCGAAAAAGCAGGAAGCCATATACTATTATGATTTAATTGAAACTATTGCCACGCAGATGGGTAAAAAAAATGATCCTGCCAGCCTGACTTCCATTTACACCCGCTTGAATATGGACAATCGTCTGGTTTACCAGGGGGAGGGCTACTGGTATTACGATGCCAGCAGGCTAAAAAGGGAGAGATAAACCGTGATAATAAAATGGCTGGGGCATGCTTCTTTTTTAATGGAAAGTGCCGGCATTAAGTTATTAACTGACCCATTTAATGCTGAAATCGGTTACCAGCTCTATAAAGACAAAGTTGATATTGTAACCGTAAGTCATGAACACTGGGATCATAATGCAGTTGATATCCTCGCCGGTAATCCCCGGGTGATTCGTGAAACCGGTTCCTTTGCTATTGATGGGATTAATATACTGGGAACCAGCACCTATCATGATAAGAAACAGGGACAGGAACGGGGTCATAATATCATATACAAAATCAGCAGCGAAGACCTGGATGTTCTCCACCTGGGCGATTTGGGACATGTTCTAACTGACCGGCAGCTTATGGAAGTAGGTAATGTAGATATATTACTGGTACCAGTAGGCGGTCGGTATACTGTAGATGCGGATGCTGCCTATGAGATAGTGGAACAATTGCAGCCGCAAATAATAATTCCCATGCATTTCTTAACTCCAGATGTAAGTATTAAGGAACTGGCTCCAGTGGAAGCATTTACTGCCAAATTTCCCCGGGTAATAAAAAAACCTTTCCTGGAAATCAGTAAAGAAGCGCTGACACCGGAAGCTCGGGTAATAGTTCTGGATTATCCCCACTAGTTGATTTTACCTACCAAAGGGGGTAAAATTCATAAGGGTTATTAAGAAAATGGGCTGCTAGTAGCAGACGGTATAGGTATGGCAAAGTTCAGGGGTAACCCAAAATACGGGGTTAATTAAGAATTAAGAATTTTTAATTATGAATTAACG
>JAAYCQ010000107.1 GCA_012729715.1 Syntrophomonadaceae bacterium | reverse complement strand
TTGCATCCTCAAAGGAAAATACGTATCCTTGCCGAATATTCATAAGTGACTTCTCCTTTCGTTTTTGCTTGGTTTGTTTTGTCACTAATAAATTCGGCAAAAATGGGGGTGAAGTCCTTCTTTTACCCCTAAAAAAGCCCATTTTTTCTTGAGCTAGCTAATATGAAAAAGTCTCAGTATTGATGATTATATAATGGCTACAAGATTATCGGGCTCCTCTATTTTATATAAAGCAACCTTATTATTCTTACTTCTACTTTTACTGTCAAGTTCCTGCATATGGCAAAGCAAACAATAATAACCTAATTATGCTTTTAGCTTGATTTTTTCAGGAATAAAAATAAAATATTTAAATTTTTGTTTAATCTTTATTATAATAATGGTATCATATATGGTGCTTATGTGAATAATATGTTACGTGGGGAAATCATATAGCTCATTATAAAAAGCTATATAGAAAGATTAAAAATAATCCGAAGGATGTAAGATTTGATGATCTAGAAATACTCTTAACCAGGGTTGGAGGTTTTGAATCTACCCCAGGTAGTGGAGATCATTATGGTTTTTCTCATCCCGACTTACCAAATCCAATAACAGTTGATAGTAGGGGAAAGCATAAACCTTTGAAACCGATATATGTAAAAAAGGCACTTCAGGCTTTTGAAGAACTTAACCCTGATTTCATAGCAGATTGATTTAGGTTCAAATTTATTAAAGATATGGGGGAAGCGAACCGTGGACATCAAGTATACTTTGAAAATCTCGCCATTATCAGAGGAAGACGGAGGAGGGTATATCGTAGAGATACCAGAACTTCCTGGTTGTATGACTGACGGAGACACTATTGAAGAAGCTATTTCAAAAGCTCATTATGCCGTTGATACGTGGATCAAAACTGCAAGCAAATCAGGGACAATAATCCCGAAACCTAAAACTTATGAGATAGAACAGTATAGTGGTAAATTTACTGTTCGTATTCCGAAAATGTTGCATAAAGAATTAGCGGAATCTGCCGAACAACAAGGTGTAAGCTTAAATCATTTAATTACCTACTATTTATCCAAGTCTGTTGGTAAAGAGATGTCAGCAACTTTGGAACAACCTCAAAGTCAGGATTTTATCCGATATTTATTGAAGGATGTATGGACAGAACAATCAGATTCATCTGTATTTATGGGCGTGAGCACTGGACCTAGGCCCAACCCGTTTTTGGTTAGGTAAAAAGTATGTAGGGAGGGTATTTATATGGCTCGAACCAAGAAAGGGAAAAAAGATCCTAATATATTAACCAAATTTACAATAACCGATGTAGTTTTGAAGAAGTTGTCAGCCGAATTAATTAATCCATCACCAGATTTTGACAAAATAGAAAGTGTCATTGGATGGTCTTTCGACATAGAAGAACATAAAGAAAACGCTATAACGTTAAACGCGATCTTCAATGTATCACATGAACCTGAAGATTATTTCAATATTGAAGCTGAATACTCAGTTGTTTTACATTGTGATGAGCCCATATTTACTCTAGAAACCATCAATTTAAACTCAGAATTGTGAATTCTCACATTAATCCTGCCATAATTCTCAAATTAAAACCACCTCATATTGAGCCATTAGCACTTAATTTTGCAAATTAACCCGGTAAAAATATTTCATTTCTCATTTTAAAGTGGTATCCA
>JAAYCQ010000106.1 GCA_012729715.1 Syntrophomonadaceae bacterium | reverse complement strand
CCACCGTAGGCTCCTACCGGCAATCCTCCACCAATGATTTTTCCCAAAGTAGTAAGATCCGGGGTTATATTGCTATAGTTCTGGAAGCCACCATAGCACACCCGAAAACCGCTTATTACCTCATCAAAAATTAGCAGACTGCCATTAAGCTCGGTAATACTTCGCAATCCCTGTAGGAATTCCGGCTCTGCCAATACCAGTCCCATGTTTCCAGCTACTGGTTCTACAATTACCGCAGCAATTTCCCGACCCCATTCCTGATAAAGTTTTTTCACCGAATCCAGGTCGTTGTATCTGGCTACCAAGGTATCTTGCACCACTGCTTCCGGTACTCCCGGGCTACTGGGTTCACCAGCAGTTAATAGACCAGAACCGGCTTTTAGTAAAAAGGCATCAGCATGTCCGTGATAACAGCCCTCAAACTTAATTATTTTGGTTCTTCCAGTATAGGCACGGGCTAACCTGATAGCGCTCATAGTTGCCTCAGTTCCGGAATTCACCATACGAACTCTATCTATCGAAGGTATAGCTTCCGAAATGAGTTGAGCCAACTCTATTTCCCCTTCACAAGGTGCGCCATAACTCGTTCCCCGCTGAGCAGCCTGGCATATAGCCTCGACTACCTGAGGATGACTATGCCCCAGGATCAGGGGTCCCCAGGAGCCAACATAATCTATATACTCATTATCATCTACATCATAGATTTTAGAACCACTGGCTTTTTTAATGAACACCGGGTTTAGACCAACTGATTCAAAGGCTCTTACTGGACTGTTAACCCCCCCGGGCATTAAATTCTGAGCCCTGGTAAAGAGCTCTTCTGATTTTTCCCTTTTCACCTTCTGCCCCCCCTTATATCGGTAGTTATAATTTTGAATTTTGAATGTTAAATTTTTAATTTAGGTAGAAATGCTTCACATTTCCCCAATAATTCAAAATTAATTCCACTGCACAAAGTAATAAATATGCATTCGCCTAAATAATTAGACGCAGGTTCTTAAAACGTTATAATAAAGAGAAATACGAAGTATTTCCACCATAATTCATAATTCATAATTAGAAATTCTTAATTCTATATGTATTCCATACTCGCCTTTTTTAATTCTCGAATGCTTCTGATAACAACATATTCATTTATCCCGGACCGTGAGGAGAGTTTATTAAGTAACGTATTTATTTGTTCATAGCTGCGAGCATGAATCATAGTAAAAAAGTTATAACCAAACTCCTCAGGCACATCACGCAGGTAGCAGTGACTTACCTCATCGAATTCTGCCATAGTCCTTCCCACTCGATCAGCATGCTCTAATGTAACCTTCCAGGCAACCATAGCATTTACATTAAAACCGGCATTATAGTGACGTAGAATAGTTGCAAACCGTCTTATTATACCTTGATCCTGTAACTCCATTATGCGCTCTACTATTTCCTCCTCGCTCAGGTTAAGACGGTCAGCCAAAGATGCAAAGGGATGGGAGTTTACCGGAATATCACCCTGGACAAATCTAATTATTTCTCTATTAATATCACTATTCTCCATTTTTCTCACCCATATTCAGGCTAACTTTTATTTTATAGGTTTTTAGGGCTGGCATAATTAAGATTTTAATTCTTGCATTTTGTTCTATATCTTTTAATATCTCTCTAGCCTCATCATAAGACGGGGCTGTTAAAGTAAACCAAACATTATAATAGTGGTCACGGACATAATTATGAGTTACACCCTTTTGCGCATTGATAATAGTAGCTACTTTATCTATTCGTTCCGCTTCCACCCGGCAGGCACAAAGGGTAGAATAAAACCCCATTTTCTGCGAATCCAGAATCGCCCCGGTACGGCGAATAATACCATTCTGTTTCATAGCCTGGATACGAGTTAATACCTCGTCTTCACTAATATCAAGTTTCCTGGCCATATCCAGATACGGCTGCGTAGTCAGGGGAAAACTATTTTGCATCAAGTTTAAAAGTTGTCGATCTAGCTTGTCTAAATTATTCATTACCTTTATATCCCTTGGGCTGGTACAAGCACCATTCGTCCTCAGCCATGTAGTCACCGCCGCTATAATAGTAGGCTCGTGCCCGGCACCCTCCGCAACGGTCTTTATAATCGCAAATACCACACTTACCTTTATAGTCAGCCGACCGTAGTTCCTGCAGCATAACGCTCTCCTGCCATATTTCATCAAAGGCTTTTTCTTTTACATTGCCCAGGCGAATATCCATATAGGCACAGGGTTGTACGTCTCCCCGAGGGCTAATTATGCAATAACTGATTCCCGCCAAACATCCGCGGCTAAAACGAACGGGAATTCCTTTCTTATCGGCTACCCGCATAAACTGGGGAGCACAGGTAGGCTTTATTTCGATTTTTACCTGTTTTTGTTTCTCCATTACCCGGGCTATGGTTTTTTCGTACTCCGCCACCCGCAGTCCTTCTTCTTCTATGTTAATAGCCCGTCCGGTTGGCACCAGGAAAAAGATGTGATGAGCCATAGCACCTATTTCTACGGCAAAATCAGTAAGCCCTTCCAATTCATTTACATTCCAGTCCATTACGGTAGTATGCACCTGAAATGGGAGGCTAGCTGACTTAAGATTCTTCATGCCTTCAAGAGTAAGCTCAAAAGCCCTATCCAGCTTACGAAAAGCATTATTCTTCTTTGGATCCAGGCTGTCCAAACTAACTCCGGCGGCCATAAAACCTGCTTCTTTTAGAGCGCCCGCTACCTGAGGGGTAATCAGGGAACCATTAGTCCCCAGAACAGCTCGTAAACCTTGTTGCGTGGCATAAGCACCCAGTTCATATATATCTGAACGCATAAGGGGTTCTCCCCCACTGAAAATCATAATGTGAAAACCTGCTTTTTTTATTTCCCGGATAAGCTTTTTAGCCTGATCAGTGTTAAGCTCATCCTCCAGGCGAGCTCCCGCTTCCCGGTAACAATGGTCACAAAACATATTGCACTGATTAGTTGTATTCCATGATACCAGCATATTATCGACTCCTATTATGGTTTTGGCTGCAAAAGCCCCAATTTAACTCCTAAACAAATCTGTCCCCTTAATGGTAGCCCGTTAGCGATACATCAGTGTGGCCCTATAGATGCGGAGTCCGCATCTATTTCCCGTCTAGTCTTGCATTAATCGGGCCAGGTCCTTAGCAAAATAAGTTATTGTCATATCGGCTCCTGCACGTTTAATGGATATGAGTGATTCTAGCATTACCCGGTTTTCATCCAGCCAACCCTGCAAGGCTGCAGCCTTAATCATAGAGTATTCACCACTTACGTTATAAGCTGCAGTAGGATAAGCAAACTTCTCCTTAACTGCACGGATAACATCCAGATAAGGCAGGGCCGGCTTAACCATTACAATATCTGCACCCTCTTGTATATCCAGAGCTACTTCTCTTAATGCCTCATTAATATTGGGTGGGTCCATTTGATAAGTTTTACGATCCCCAAATTGGGGGGCTGAGTCCGCCGCGTCACGGAAAGGCCCATAAAAACTCGAACAATATTTTGCCGAATAAGCCATTATAGGTAAATTACTAAAGCCATTATCATCCAGACTTTTTCTTATGAACCCAATTCTACCGTCCATCATATCTGATGGTGCTACCATATCGCAGCCCGCTTGAGCATGGGATAAGGCCTCCCGGGCCAGAAGCTCCAGGGTAGCATCATTGTTCACATAACCATCCTTTTCGACTATCCCGCAATGTCCATGATCAGTATATTCGCACAGGCAGACATCAGTAATAACCGTAATATCCGGACATTTATCCTTAATTAGCTTAATGCTGTTCTGTATTACCCCATCAGCTTGATAAGCGGAACTTCCCTGTGCATCCTTATGTTCTGGAATTCCAAAAAGGATAACTGCCGGTATATTTAATCCTTTTAATTCTTCTATTTCTTCTCCCAGTCTATCTAGAGAAAACTGATGAATACCTGGCATTGACGGTATAGGCACTTTTTTATCGCTACCGTAAACTACAAAAAGGGGATAAATAATACCTTTTAGTGACAACTCAGTTTCTCTAACCATACTACGTATACTTTCATTAACCCTTAAGCGTCTCATGCGATTTATCGGAAAGCTCATGCCACTTCCCCCTTTAAATTATTGATTAATTAGAAAATAAACTTTTCCACTAACCGCTAATCTCGTCTTCACTCAAGTAACAGGCCGGGTCTTCAGCCCAGAGGTCGCCGTAGACTGCTCGAGCTCTTATCCGGCAACCAGAACATAAACTCTTATAACTGCATTTTGCACACTTGCCTTTAACATACTTTTCCTTTTCACGCAGCTTAATCATTAATTCATCATCCGAAGTCCAAATCTGGCTAAAAGGTTTTTCCCTGACATTGCCTACGGTATAGTCCTGCCAGAATTGGCAGGGGTGAACATTACCCTGGGGATCAACATTGGCAAACTTGGTTCCAGCTGAACAGCCGCCATGCATTTCTAAAAGCTGAATGATTTCATCCGCCCGGTGGGGTTCGTTTTCTTTAATATAGTTGTAAAGGTAAATCCCATCAGCATGATTGTCAGTGGTCAGTATTTCTACCTCGACACCTTTGTTGTGAAGTTCAATAGTTTTACTGCTCACCATATCCAGTATGGCTCTTTTCTCCTGCTGGTCAGTATCCAGCTTGGCCATCTGCTCTCCCCGACCGGCATATACCAGGTGATACATACAAAAACGAGGTATAGACTCCCTCTCAATAATATCAAATATTTCAGGCAGGTCAGCCTGGTTTAATCTGTTAACCGTAAAGCGTATACCGGTTTTTATGCCGTTGTTCATACATGCTTTAATACCGTTAAGCGCAGCCTCGAAAGCTCCTGGACGATTCCTAAATTCATCATGGGTAGCAGGAGCACCATCAATGCTAATACCCACATATTGAAAACCGGCATCTTTTATCTTGCGGGCCAACTCATCATTAATAAGGGTACCATTGCTGGATATAACCGGTCTTAAACCCAGGTCAGCAGCCATTTTGCCCAACTCTATAATATCTTTTCGTATTAACGGCTCGCCTCCGGAAAACAGTAGAACCGGAACCTTCATCTGAGCCAAATCCTTAATAAAAACCCGGGCTTCTTCCGTACTTAACTCATTTTGGTACTGCTGATCCTCGGCATTAATATAACAATGCTGGCAGCGCAAGTTACAGCGGTTAGTAACATTCCATACTACCAGGGGACGATAATTATCGGAAAACTGGAGCAGTTGGGGTGGCAAATACTCCTGGCCACTGTATTTTATAACCTCAGAAACAGTTGCAGTTCCGCATAATAGTTTTGTACACCCAATCATAAAAGTTTCCTCCCTCTCCCAAACCTATTAATAATTGGTTGAAATAAAGAGAAATGCGAAGCATTTCCAAAATAATTCACCCTAACGGGTACACAGTAAAATTAAAAATTTAGAATTCAAAATTCACCTGTATTACTATCATCAATTAGTGCTTGCAAAAGACCGTCTATAGTATATTCCCGGGCCATTATATCAACATTGAAGCCTTGGGATTGAGCTGTTTCTGCGGTAACCGGCCCTATACAGGCTACCTTCACCTTCTTGTTCACCCGCAAAACGTTGTCCTTACCAACCATTTTAACAAAATTGCTTACGGTTGATGAACTGGTAAAAGTTAAATAATCTACCCTGCCTTCTAGAATGTCGTTAGTTCTGGCTTTACTGACTTTACCGGCAGGTACCGCTTCGTAAAGAATAACTTCATTAACGTGTACCCCCCACTGGCGTAAGGTATCAGGTAATACTTCTCTGGCTCCGCGGGCTCGAGGCAAGAGCACCCATTCACCCCTTTTCACCCGGTTCTCAAGCTCTTGTAGTATTCCTTCGGCCCGGTATTCCTCAGGAATGAACTCAACTTTTAGTCCCCGATCCTCTAAAATTTTACGGGTAGCAGGCCCAATAGCACATATGTTACTACCATATAATGAACGTATATCCAGTTCCCGTTTTCTTAACTCGGCAAAGAATATATCCACGGCATTAACACTGGTAAATATAATCCAGTTATAACTATCCAAATGCTCAAAGGCATTATACAAACTGGTGAGATTCTCTTCTTTTTGGATGACTATGGAAGGAAATTCAATCGCTTCCCCACCCAGGTCGTTTATGTCCTCAACTAGCCGACTGGCCTGAGTTCTGGCCCGGGTAACCACAATCTTTTTACCAAACAGGGGTTTATTCTCCATCCAGTTTAACTGTGGACGCAGCCTAACTACATCACCCACAATTATTACCGCCGGCGGTTTAAAAGAACTCTCCCTGACCTTTCTATTAATATTATCCAGTGTGCCAGTCAATACCTCTTGGGATGGCAGCGTACCCCATCTAACCAGGGCCACCGGAGTATCCGGGGCTCTACCATTTTCCATTAATTGTTGACAAATAAATTCTAAATTTTCCACACCCATTAAAAATACCAGGGTACCTATTCCTTGAGCCAGTTCCTTCCATTTAATCGAGCTAATCTCCTTACCCGGCTTCTCATGTCCGGTAATAATGGCTAAACTGGAGGTGGCATCACGGTGGGTAACTGGGATACCGGCATAGGCAGGTACAGCAATAGCCGAGCTTATTCCCGGTACTACCTCATAGTCATAGCCATGCTCCCAGATATACATAGCTTCTTCTCCACCTCGGCCAAATAAGAAAGGATCTCCTCCCTTTAAGCGCACCACTTTCTTTCCCGTAGCTGCTTTTTCAACCAGTAAGTCGTTTATTTCATCCTGAGAAAGAGCATGCTGACCGGCCGTCTTCCCTACATAAATATATTCTGCCTCAGGGTTACCCAGGCTTAATATACCATCGCTAACCAGGCGATCATAAATAATTACCTCGGCCTTTTCTAATATTTTCTTGCCTTTTAAGGTAAAGAGCCCGGGGTCCCCCGGTCCGGCTCCTACCAAATATACAATAGCCTTTTTGTTCATCAACTTCATTCTCCCGCTTCTCTGATTTCAGCCAGAACGTCGGCAGCACCTTTCTGTAGTAAATAATGGGCCAGTTGCTGCCCGATTAAATCAGCCTCCTGACAGCTTCCCTGCATACTACCCCGGAATACCCGTCTACCATCTAAAGAAGCTACTAGTCCTTCTACGGTAATATTCTCTCCTTTTACTTCAGCATAACAGCCTATGGGAACCTGGCAACCTCCCTCCAATACTCTTAAAAATGAGCGTTCCGTTTGAGTTGCCCAATCAGTAGGTTTATGGTTAATACGCCCGGCCAACTCCAGGTTAGGGCTATCTCCTTGTCTGACTTCTATTGCTATTGCTCCCTGACCCACCGCCGGTAATATTACCTCATGCGGCAAAAAATCACTAATCTTATTTTCAAATCCTAATCTTTTAACTCCCGCATAGGCCAGGACTATACCATCCAATTCCTGTTCATACATTTTTTTAATTCGGGTTTCTACATTACCCCGCATATCGACCAGGACTATGTCAGGTCTTAAGGCCCGAATTTGGGATATGCGGCGCAGGCTGGAGGTGCCAATAATAGCACCCAGGGGTAAATCATAAAACTTATAACCCTGACGGGAAATTAAAACATCACCAGGATTCTCTCTTTCTAACACCGCAGCTATGCAAAGGCCAGGTGCCAGTTGTGATGGTAAATCTTTCATGCTGTGTATAGCCATATCGATAGAACCGTTAAGCAGTTCATTCTCTATCTCCCGGGTAAACAGTCCCTTATCTCCTATACGAGAGAGGGCTACATCCAGGATTTTATCCCCTTTGGTTTTAATCACCTTTACCTCTACGCTTAAATCAGGGACTATCCCGCTCAGTTGGGAAGCTACATAATCGGCCTGCCACAAGGCCAGCTTGCTACCCCTGCTTCCCAATATCAGACGTTTCATACTTTTCTTGCTCCTTCATATCTATTTCCAGGCAAAAAAGTTGTTTAACCACTTCTGCATACAGATGTCCCTGATTACTGTCGGCCATTTCTTTGAGATTCACAATAGGAAAATGAATAAACTGGTTAATGATCGAGTTAGCCATGGAGCTTATGACTTTTTCTTCGTGGGATGAAAGCTTTCCTAGCCGGTTATAAGCCTTTTTAAGCTCATTCTGTTTTATTTCTTCACCTAATGATTTTAGGGCGGTAATTACCGGAACCACATAAAGGCTGGCCAACCATTCATTAAAATCATCAATTTCCGTAGTAATAATACTCTGTGCTTGCTTTATCGACTTCTTTTTTTCCAGGTGGTTGGCATCTACCACACCCTGAAGATCATCTATATCGTATATAAAAACACCATCAATCTCCTCTAAAGAGGGATTAATATCCCTGGGAACGGCTATATCAATCATAATTATTTTTCTGCCCTGCCTGGATTCCAGTACCTCTTTACAATTATCCGGGCGAATAACATAATGGCTAGCAGCGGTGCAACTAATAATAATATCCGCCTGATTCATTTCTGTAGCCAGCAAGTCAAAACGAACAGCCCGTCCATTGAAATTACGTGCCATAGCTTCGGCTTTATCATAAGACCGATTGGATACTATAACTGACTGTACTCCGTTATCCATTAAGCAACGAGTGGTGAGCTCACTCATTTCACCTGCTCCCACTACCATTACCGTTTTTCCCTGCAGGGAGCCCAAACTCCTTCGTGCCAGTTCCACCGCCGCATAAGGTACTGATAGGGGTTGTTTGTTAATCTGGGTTTCGGTACGTACTTTTTTACCTACATAAATGGCTTTTTGAAAAAGAGTATTAAGTACCCCGTCGGACGCACCTGCCTGTACTGCTTGCAGATAAGCATCTTTCACCTGGCCTAATATCTGGGATTCGCCCACCATCATGGAATCTAATCCCGCCGCTACCCGAAACAGGTGATAAATAGCATCATAACAATTGGGCTGGTACAGGTAGCGCTCCAATTGCTGGCTGTCCATCCCGCTATATTGGGACATAAAATCTTTTAAGACCACCATCCCCCGTTCAATATCCCGGGTGGTAGCATAAATTTCAGTTCGGTTGCAGGTGGTTAGTATTACCGTTCCTTCAATATCGACATTATTTTTAAAAAATTCATATGCATTGTTAAGATTAGCTCCACAGAAAGCAAACCTCTCCCTGATATCAACTGGAGCTGTCTTATGGTTTAGCCCTGCCAGGAGGACATACATTGTTCCATCCGCTCCTTTGCCCTCTCTCTCTCTCCTGCCTTAAGCAAATCTAGAATATCCGAATCTGCCAGCGCTGCAAAAATCTTTTTCCGTTCTTCGATGTCTCTAACTGCCTGTTTAATATACTCTCGTTGCTCTCCCAGGAAATCGACAAACTCTCCGTATTCTTCTCCTATCAGTTCTTCTAGTTGTTCCCGCAGTTTCCTGGCAAACATAGGACTCTTACCCTCGGTGGATATTGCCACTACCAGTGAATTTCTCCGTACTAACGCAGGAACATAAAAATCGCAATTAGGGGGGTCATCAACTGCATTTATCAATATTCCTCGTTCTCTACACCATTTAACCACCATCTGGTTGGTATGCATATTATTGGTGGCTACAAAGACCATAAAGATATTGTCTAAATCACTTTCTTCTATTTCTCGAGCCTGCCAGCTAATTAAACCCTGATTTGACCACAGCCGGATTAAATCTCCGGCTGTCGGGCTAATTACATTAATATTAGCTTCACACTCCAAAAGGTCGGCTATTTTTCGTTCAGCCACCTGACCTCCACCGACTACCAGACATTCCTTCCCCGACAGGCTTAAGAATATTGGAAATAAATGTGCCATTTATTAATACCTGCCCATCCCTGTTAAAAAAAAAGGTCTGCAACCAGACCCGTTATTCGTCCTTTTTTTCCTCCAGTTCACCGAAATCTTCTTCTTTCGCTTTCCTGAAGTTCTGTAGCGCTTTCCCCATAGACTGTCCTACCTGGGGCAGTTTACCGGGTCCTACTATAATTAGTACTATGACCAGAATTAAAAGCAATTCCCAGGGTCCAAAGTTTCCAATTAAGCCAAACAAGGTGTTCCCTCCTTTGTAATAAACTTCCCCGTTAAAAAATCACCCCAATATTGACCCTTTTCTTTAGTGTTATTATGACAAAAAGCAATTATTTTGTAAAGGACAAGCCACCGGGTCAAATAAAGGCATAGCATAGTATTACTCTGTTTCTTCAGCCACCTCCGCCTTTCTTGGTTTGGCAAATTTAGATACCCATATGCTGATTTCATAGAGCAGATAAACCGGAACAGCCATCATCATCTGAGAAATAGGGTCAGGGCCGGGGGTAAGAGCTGCTGCCAGTATTACAATAACCAGCAAAGCATATTTACGGTTGCGGGCCAATTGTTCATAACGAACAATTCCCAGTTTACTTAAGAAAAAGATTACTACCGGCAATTCAAAAACTAGTCCAAAAGGTATGGTAAAGGCCAGTACAAATGAAACGTACTGGTCAACTTTGAACATAGTATCCAGATTTTCCCCGGCTATATATATTAAGAAATTTAAAATCAAACGTAAAACACCAAAGTAAGCAAATAAAACCCCGATGGAAAATAATCCTACTGCCAGGGGAACAAATATATAGACATACTTTCTTTCCGAGGGATACAAAGCCGGTTTTAAAAATCTCCATAAAGCCCAGGCAACTACCGGAAAGGCAATAACAAAGCCGCTATAAAAGGAAAGCTTCAGCTTTACAAAAAAAGCCTCGGTCACTCCGGTTACTACTAAATTCTCATTCAATGATCGTAAAGGCAAGGTAACTATGGCTAAAATTTGTTCACTATAATAAAAACAGAAAACGGCAGCAATAATAATGGCCACAAACGCTATTATCAGCGAGCTTCGTAACGCTTCCAGGTGTTCGATTAAAGTCTGTTTTTCTTCTGGCGACATATCGCTTAAAGCCACAGGATTACTCCTTTATCCTTAATATTCTCGGGCTATAATAAAATCAGCTATATCATACAGGTTTTGTTTAACCGCGGAGTCGGGCAGTAAATCCAGTTGTTTTTGTGCCTTCAGGGCAAAATGTTGCGTTGCATAATAGGCATAATCAATGCCATCCGAATCAGTAATTATTTCAATTATACGTTCAGCCTTATTGGCACAGGCTTCCGGCGAGGAAAGCAACTGGGCCAGTTCTTCACGGTTAGGGTCATGTTTGAGAGCATACAACGCAGGTAAGGTTATTACTCCCTGTCTAATGTCACTTCCAGTAGGCTTACCCAAAGTCTTCTCATCAGCAATGATATCTAAAATATCATCGGTAATCTGGAATCCCATACCCAGATAATAGCCATAATTCCTAAGAGCTAAAATCTCCTGCGTTGGAGCATTTCTTATCATAGCTCCCAACTCACAGCTTACCGATATTAACAAGGCTGTTTTTCGTTCAATCCGGCGCAGGTAATTCTTTAAGCCCAGGTTAACATTATAACAGCTTAACATCTGTATAATCTCACCTTCACAGATTTTCATACTGGCCCGTGCCAGTACATCTATTAAATCACTGCGCTGATAAGTAGATATAATTGAAAGTGAACGGGCAAAAACATAATTGCCGGCATAAATGGATACCCGATTCCCCCATCCACTTTTTACGGTTTCTGTACCCCTGCGTACGGATGAATTATCAATAACATCATCATGAACCAGGGTAGCCATGTGGATTAGCTCCAGAGCTACCGCGGCTGGAATAACTTCCACCAAATCTTCTCCATAAAACCTGGCTGCTAACAAGGCAAATGCCGGACGTAATCTTTTGCCTCCAGCCTTAATCAGGTGTACCGAGGCCTGGTTCATAATGTTAATAGAACTATCCAGGTTATCCGCCAGGCTAGATTCAACCAGTGCCAGTTCTTCCTCTACTGGTTTAAAAAAACTTATCTCAGGCATATATTTCTCCTTGGAGCACAATTATTCTTATTATAAATTCTAATGAGACAAAATCCAACAATTTATCTATACATAACGGTTATATAAATCATTGGGTACATTTAGCAGGTCCAGTACCTTACCTACCAGAAAATTAACTATCTCGTCTATGCTGGTTGGTTTACTATAAAAACCCGGCATAGCCGGAACTATGTGTACTCCCATTTCTGCAAGCAACAACATATTGCGCAGGTGTATGGTATTAAGAGGCGTCTCCCGAGGAACCAGGATTAGCTGTCTTTTTTCCTTGAGCATAACGTCTGCTACCCGGGATATTAAATTATTAGAACTACCATAGGCTATGGCTGATAAAGTTGACATAGTGCAGGGCATTACTATCATTCCTTGAGTTAGAAAAGAACCGCTGGCCAACGGTGCAGCTATATCATCATTATCATAATATACCAGATTACTTCCGGGTAGATGTTGGCAAAAAGTCTGAACCCGACCAGCACTAAAATCCCAGTCTAATTCTTGCTCCAACACTATACAGGCGGCATCACTGGCAATGAGATGTACTTCAAAGTCCCTTAATAATAATTCCTCAGCCATACGAATCCCATAAATTACCCCACTGGCTCCGGTTATGGCCAATACCATCCTCTTCACTAACTTATCCCCCAATAGAATTATGAATTTTTAATTCTAAATTCTTAATTAACGTAGAAATGCTTCGCATTTCTTTTCATTATGACTAACATTCATTCGTAAAATATTGAAATAAAGAGAAATACGAAGTATTTCCACCATAATTCAAAACTAAAAATTAAGAATTCAAAATTAACTTAGTTCTATTGTTTCCTATTTTACGAAAAAATGTCTATAAGGGTAGTAATAAAAATTAATAGACCTACATAACGGTTGATTTTAAAGGAAGCAAAGTTTACCCGGCTCAAATCACCTGGTTTTACGATTACATGCTCATATAGCAAAATAATTGCCGCCAGTAATACACCGGTATAATAGAATAATCCCAGTTTTAAAATAATTCCGGTCAATACCAGGAAAAACACGGTACCCACATGAAAGCCCGCAGAAAAGATTAGTGCCCCCTCTTCTCCAAAACGTGCCGGAATGGAGTAAAGATTATGTTGACGGTCAAAAACAATGTCCTGACAGGCATACATGGTGTCAAACCCTGCAATCCAGCAGGCTACTGCCATTCCCAGAATAAATGGCTGCCAGTCAAAGGTTCCCGTAATGGCAATCCAGGCCCCTACCGGACCAATACCAATAGCTAATCCCAGAATAAGATGACACCACCAGGTAAAACGTTTGGTATAGGAGTACATCCAGAGAACTACTACTGCCAGGGGAGATAATTTTAAGCATAGAGGATTAAGCTGGGCAGCCGAAAAAAGCAGTAAAGCCAGGCTAAGAAATACTAGTATCCATACTTTTTGGGGAGAGAGTTTTTTTGCCGGCAACACCCACTCAGCCGTTCGTGGGTTAGCCCGGTCAATATCCAGGTCTATTAAACGATTAAGACAGAGCGCTGCAGTTCGGGCACCAACCATAGCCAGGGTAATCCAAATTAACTGGGAAAGCGTAGGCATGCCTTTAATTGCCAGAAAAGCCCCCAAATAAGCAAAAGGAAGTCCAAATAGAGTATGCCCGAAATCCACCATATCGAGAACATCTTTAAGCTTAGTCAATGCCGTATTCACTCCACTTTTTCTCTACTAGAGCAATAATATCCTCGCTCATCCGGATATCTTCGGGCCATTCCCGATTATGTCCTTCCGCCCGCCACTTTTTGGTGGCATCAATGCCCATTTTAGAGCCATAGTAAGGCAGCGGGGCGGAATGGTCCAGAACATCCAATGGGCCTTCTATAATCATTGTGTCCCTATGGGGATCAACATTATTAAAGACTTTCCACATTACCTCTGAGGTATTTTGCACATTAACATCTTCATCCACCACTACGATAAACTTGGCAAACATCATCTGCCCCATTCCCCAAAGAGAACTCATTATCTTACGGGCATGACCAGGAAAAGATTTACGAATGGAAACTAGAACACAATTATGAAATACCCCTTCCATAGGTAGATGCATGTCGACCACTTCCGGCAACTGAAATTTTAGTAAAGGCAGGAAAATACGCTCGGTAGCAAGGGCCAGATAGCAGTCCTCCTGAGGTGGTTTGCCCACAATAGTGGTAGGGTAAATAGCATTTTTGCGATGGGTTATGCACTTGACATGAAAAACCGGATACTCATCAGCCAGAGAGTAGTAACCGGTATGATCACCAAAAGGCCCTTCAATCCTTCTTTCCACTGGATCTACATAACCTTCAATTACAATTTCCGCATCGGCCGGTACTTCCAAATCTACAGTTTTACACCGCACTAAGTCCACCGGCTGCTTACGCAAAAAACCAGCAAAGATAAGCTCGTCAATGTCTTTGGGCAGCGGAGCAGTGGCCGCATAAGTGATGGCCGGGTCCCCTCCTAGAGCTACCGCAACCTCAGTTGGTTGTCCCCGGTCACAATTTTTGCGATAATTAGAGGCACCATCATGATGCATATGCCAGTGCATTCCGGTAGTTTGAGCGTCAAAAACCTGCAGTCGATACATACCCACATTTCTTTTACCATTCTCCGGGTCCTTGCTATAGACTTGGGGCAGAGTTATAAACCTGCCCGCATCACCCGGCCAACACTTCAGGACTGGCAGCTTGTCCAAAGAAGGGTTTTTATCTACTACCTCCTGGCAAACTCCACTTTTAACTATCCGGGGCATAAATGACGAAAGCTGGGCTAAACGGGGTAATATTTTAACTTTATCCAGCATGGATTTAGGTACATTATCAGCAATCTCCATTATATCCATAATATCCTGGGCAATATCATCCAGGTTTTTTACTTGCAGACTCATGTTCATACGTTTTTCGCTGCCGTAAGCATTTATAAGAACCGGCATGTCTGAACCTTTTACATTCTCAAATAATAAAGCCGGGCCATAATTTTTACTTACCCGATCAGTAATCTGGGTTATTTCCAGCTCAGGATCCACTTCTACGTCTATTCTTTTTAATTCGCCTTCTTGTTCCAGTCTGTCTATAAACTCACGCAAATCCTTATATGCCATGCCCATTCCCCCAATGTTT
>JAAYCQ010000105.1 GCA_012729715.1 Syntrophomonadaceae bacterium | reverse complement strand
GTACAGCTTAAAGAATTGGCAGAAGGGATGGTGAAATAGTTATGGAATGGATGATTACTGCCAATGAGCCTGGCAAAACTTACCTTATGCAGGGAAACGAGGCCATATCCCGGGGAGCCCTGGAAGCAGGCATCCGTTTTGCTGCAGCCTACCCAGGTTCACCATCCTCGGAAATTTTAACCATGTTAGGCCATGTAGCTGATGAAATGGAAATCTATGCTGAATGGTCGACCAATGAAACCTGTGCCCTGGAAGCATGTTTAGGGGCTTCATTTGCCGGGATTCGGTCGCTTTGTGTCATGAAACAGAATGGTCTGCTGGTAGTTGGGGATGCCCTTCATAGTGCTTCACTCTCTGGAGTAAAAGGTGGGTTGGTACTGGTTGTAGCTGATGATCCCAGTGCCCATTCCAGCACTAATGAGTTTGACAGCAGGCATCAGTCGCGTTCGGCAGCGGTACCAATGCTGGAACCGGCTAATATGCAGGAAGCCAAGGAGATGGTCAAGTGGGGTTTTGAACTGTCGGAACAGCTGCAGCAGCTGGTTATGGTTAGGACCGTAACCCGCATCAATCATGGTCGCAGCAGTGTAATCCTGGGTGAAATACCTCGAGAAAAGCAGGTTCCCAAAGTTATAGGTGAATGGGATCGTATGGTTGCCATCAACTGGTTTAAGGCTTTGCAAGTTGCCAAAGTAGATCAAGCCCAGACCATTTTTGAAGAGTCGCCTTTCAACTGGTATGCAGGTCCTGAGACTCCTGATATGATGATTGTTACCTGTGGTACGGGCTGGCTTTACAGTGTAGAGGCGGTTGAAGCATTGGGTGTTAAGGATTCAGTGGGTATTTTGAAAATCGGTACAACCTGGCCGTTACCGGAAAAATTTATTGTCAACCATCTGGCCAGGACGAGAAAAGTGTTGGTGGTAGAAGAAGTTGACCCTTTCCTGGAACAGAACATTGCCAATATTATTGCTTATCATCCTGAATTAAACATTGAACTGACAGGACGCCATGGCCAAAAAGTTATACCCCGTAACGGTGAACTAAACCCGGATGTGGTAAGAAATGCACTGGCTAATATGACCGGAACAACCTTTCAGGGACCTGAGGTTATGCTTATTCCATTTGAAGAAGCTGTCCCATTGCCGCCACGGGAATTGACCTTCTGTGCCGGTTGCCCGCACCGGGCCTCCTTTTTCCTTCTGAAACAGACACTTCGCATACAGGAAGGGCAGGGCGTAGTAATGGGTGATATCGGTTGTTACACCATGGGGGGGCAGCGCGCCGGTCATTTCCTTTATAATTTTCTGTGTTGTATGGGGGCGGGCATAAGTGCGGCTGAAGGCCTGGGCCAGTTAACCCGTTTCGGATTTAAGCAACCGGTTATTGCTCTGGCCGGTGATTCAACCTTTTTCCATTCCTGTATGCCCGCACTGGTTAATGCCAAATACCATGATTCCAATATGCTGTTTGTTATTTTAGATAATTCAGCTACGGCTATGACCGGATTTCAACCTCATCCCGGCATTGGACTAACTGCCATGGGGAAAACCACAGAGCCCATTTCAATTCAGAAGGTGGTGGAAGCAATAGGATGTCCGGTAACCGTAGCAGATCCTTTTGATATTGCGGGTACAACCGAGATAGTGTATCAACTACTTAAACAGCCGGGACTAAAGGTGTTAATCCTGAAGCAGGAATGTGCCACACTGGCAGTGCGCAAACGCAAAAAGGCCAAAGTATGGGTTGAACAGGATTTATGTCGGGGAGATGAATGCGGATGCGGCAGGTTCTGTAGTCGGGTTTGGGGCTGTCCCGGCAATATTTGGGATTATGAGGCCGGTAAGGCCAAAATTGATGAGGTAGTCTGTGTTGGCTGCGGGGTCTGTGTCTCGCTGTGTCCGGCAGGTGCCATCAAGATAGAGGGAGGCGAAGCGTGTGAGTAAAGAGCTTGTAAAAGACCCTCTGAATATTATTATAAGCGGCGTCGGAGGGCAGGGAAATATTTTAGCCACTGAGCTCTTAGCTTCTGCTCTGGTGGAAAAAGGCTATTTTACAACTGTGGGCGAAACTTATGGAGCCTCGCAACGCGGTGGATCAGTAATGAGTCATGTCAGAATATCAGCTACTACTGAGTATGGCGTGTTAATCCCGCTGCAACAGGCGGATATTATCGTCTCCTTTGAACCCACCGATACATTGCGGGTGGCACGTGATTATGCTAATAAATCAACCTTAATCATAACCGATTCCCGACCTAATTATCCATTGGGGGTCTTAATTGGTGAAGCCCAGTATCCACCTGTGGAAGCAATAGAAGCAGAGCTGAAAAAACTAAGTGGTCAGGTTCAGATTATTGAAGCGACTAAACTGGCAGTAGAGGCGGGCAACAGTCAGGCTACCAACATTCTTCTGATGGGAGCTTTAACTGCTCTGCCCTCGGTGCCAATCGATATTGATGACTATGAACGGATTTTGGAACAACGCTTTAGCGGTCAGATACTGGAGATGAATCGTAAAGTCCTAAAGATTGGTTATGAGCAGGTGAAATAATAGCCAACTGAAGTTTCTGATGTTTTATAAATTAGGGGGGGATTAGATGCAAGGTTTAGTGAAAGACCTGGCAACATTGTTGGGGCCTACCCAGATTTTATCCCAGCCGGAAGAAATGCTGGCATATGCCAATGATGCGACCCATTATTTCAAAAGCCGTATACCTGATGCCGTAGTATTACCTCATACAACCGAAGAAGTATCTAAAGTAATGAAATATGCTTTTGCAAAGGAAATTCCGGTTACTCCACGGGGGGCCGGCAGTGGTCTGGCAGGAGGTTGTACACCGGTTCATGGCGGCATTGTTATGGATCTAAAACGGCTCAATCAGATTATAGAAATTGATGGCAGCAATATGACCGCCAGGGTGGAAGCGGGCGTTGTGCTGAAGAAGTTTCAGGATACAGTAGAAAAGCGCAAACTGTTTTATCCGCCTGATCCGCAAAGCGGAAGCGTCTGCACTATCGGTGGAAATGTAGCCACCCGGGCAGGTGGGCCCAGGGGTGTAAAATACGGGACTACCGGGAACTATGTGACCGGGTTGGAGGTCGTATTGCCGGACGGTTCTGTAATTACTCCAGGGGGAAAATTTGTTAAACAATCAGTAGGTTATGATATTACACATTTGATGACTGGTTCCGAAGGTACTCTAGGGGTTATTACCGGGGTTAATCTACGCCTCTTGCCATTACCAGAAGCAAACCGCACTGTTGTGGTAGTTTGTGAAACCCTGGAGCAGGCAGCGGAAATAGTAACCGAAATCACCGCCCGTGGAGCTATCCCGGCGATGTTGGAGTTCCTTACCAAACTTGCTATTACCGTCATGAATCAGTACTTCTTTCCGCCACTTTCTGCTGATGGTGAAGGTTATCTGTTTATGTTTTTTGACGGAACCGAAGCCCAGGTTGAATATGAAGCTAAACTGGTGGATGAGATCTGCCGCGATATGAAGGCAAAAGAGGTAAGAGTCATTAAGGATCCTAGAGTGGCAGCAGTTTACTGGTCAGCCCGAGCCAATGTTTATCCAATGATTCAAACTATTTTTGAACGGGCTACTACCGAGGATATTACTGTACCTCGTAATAAACTGCCGGAACTGGTACGGGCGGTACAGGCCATTGCTGCTGC
>JAAYCQ010000104.1 GCA_012729715.1 Syntrophomonadaceae bacterium | reverse complement strand
GGTACGGTAACTTCAAATGTCTTAGATTCGCCTTTAGCAAGTTTAATTCCTGGTTCAGGTTGGGTTATTGGATTTTCTTCTGTCCCGCCAGCGTTTGGATGAGCTACAGGCTTTTCAATGTACGGGTTATTCCCATTACCATGTCTGTCTATTTCTTTCGCTTCCCATACAGGACTATCCCAGGGTTTCGGGTTTACTTTGCTGGAATTAAACCATACGGCCTTAAAATCAGTTATGGCTTCTTCACCCTGGTTATATAAATTAACCGGGAAGGTGATTTCAGTCTGGCCCTGTTCGTAAGTGTAAGTCTTGGCACAATATTTCGGGTCTTTGTACTGCGGTTTCCATTCGGTTGAGCCTTCGGGTGTTGGGAAGAAATCGGGGCCTCCTGCACCCACATAATAAGTTGCTTTAATTGGGAACAGATATTCCAACCCTACAGCTCCACCATTAGCGAACGTACCATATCCTATTTTAATTTTGCCGCCTGGTAAATACTCTATAGGACCGTCCACCCTGTTAACGAAGTTAATTTGTAGATTGTATCCATACATTTTATCTGCTCTCAGGTTTCCATCACAGTCAATTATGTCTTCAGGGTTTATATAGGTTTCATCACTTGCTCCTAAATGTGTTCCGCCTGGGGTGTATACCGCGTAGACCATTTTACCATAACCTTCAGGAATAGTGGGAACGTGTACTTTCATGCCGGGGTGGTCTACCAGATGCTTTTTCTTGACAGCAAACTTGGGTTCAAATGAAACGGTTATCTGGTCGTTGTTTATGCTGTAAGTGGGGGTGTTACTGAATATCTCAACGTCTTGTAAACCATTTGTGAGTTCAAATTTTATTAGTATGTCGTCTAAACTGCCACCATTGGTCAGATGTTCTTTTACTTTGGCAGGCAAATCAGTCTTGATGGTTACTGGGTGCTTGTATTCTATTACTCCCCTGTTATCTATGCCTTCTGCTACATCCTCATCCATGAGTTTAACGATATTGTTGCCCCAATACCCTCCGCTATAATGCCACAATTGGTAACTATACGAAGGGGTATGCGAATCTAGTTCCGCATACCCCTCTGGGATGGCTATATCTCCAAATTTTATTTCCTTAGCATCTTCAGCATAGGTGTCTGGTATTGTAAATACCGTCAACAATAATAAGACGGATAATATTATTGGAAGTAATTTTCTCATGTTATTACCACGCCCTCTCATAGTATTCTACTTTACCGGTTTTCAAATTTAAGCTTGTCATGTCAGCCCTAACCAAGCCTTTTTTGCAAGGGCCGAAAGTAAAGTAGCCTCTGGTCATTTTATTGTAATCAACTTCAAAGGTGTACGATTGCCCATCGGCTAGCCTGTTATCATCATGCAGTATATAATAACTATCATCCGGTTTAGGCCCAAAATGCTGATTTAACCCAATATCCCATTCAAACCCTTCCGGCAATAATGGCAGGTAGAAACTAATGGTGTTGTTTGCTCTATCCATTTTGATGGATTTTTCTAGTTCTTTTCTGAATTCCTGTGATTGTTCTGATGTTAATCCACCTTGGTTATTAAGGTCAGCTTTGGGTCTTTTTACTATTGGTTTATTTGACTGTCCTGTTATCTCCTGCAACACCTTAGACATATCCGGCTTCTGGGTTCCGGCAGGATAGCAAATAGCAAGTTGGTTCGCTTTATCCCACTCAACGGTAAAGCCTAGTCCTTCAGCTACATATCTGGCTGGCAGCATGGTTCTGCCAGGCGGGATAATATAAGGTGCTACGTCTATAGTTTGTTTATTGCCGTTTGTGGTTACAGCTTTTTCGCCATCTTTAAGTTTTAATTCAGCTTTACCCTTCAGGGTTGCGGTTCTGGTAGCTTTATCCCATTGGATATTGCTGTCGGTTACTCCTAGTGCGTTGCCCAGGAACCTTACGGGTACAAAAGTACGGTTGTCTTTTATCAAGGGTGCAGCGTCCATTTTGACTTTGTTAACTTTGTCAGAACCTATGTCCTGAGTGTAGTAGTTGTAATCGCTTATCTTGAATACTACTAATTTATTGGGCGTTAACATGGTTTCATCTGCATTTACAAATCCCGGTGCAGTTGCCAGGAAGGCCAGCATTATGGCAAGTGCGATAATTTTAATTTTCTTCAAATTGACTCCTCCTTATAGTTACCGAATAATCGGTGTATTTAGCATAATCTTACTATATATTTAGACGTTGAGAAGGGAATATTTGTTCGTAAGCCTCCTTTCGTGGTTGTTAATAGTGGCAGAAAAAGAAAAAAACCCCCTGAAGGGGAGGGTTAGAAAATGTATCATAAAAAAGTTATGGCTCTGGAAATAAATCCAGAGCCAAAGTACTACCTATTTG
>JAAYCQ010000014.1 GCA_012729715.1 Syntrophomonadaceae bacterium | reverse complement strand
TCGGTAATTTCCTTTTGAAAATTAAATGAATCAATACCGGCAAAGTATAAAGACTCCTGGGCAGCCTGCAAGGCGGTAGTCTTCAGTTCAATACTCTCCCTTAATAAATTCCCGTGCTGATTATGAACGTTGAATAACTCGGCATCAATTTTTACAATAAGTTCATAGGTCTGCTGGTCTTTGGGGGTTTTTCGTTCATAGCTTAAACGCTCCCTGGTCTCACCGACAAAAATCTGCAGCTCTTCAAATTCCTTATCTTCACGGCTAAGCCGCAAGTTAATTTCTTCTATTATATCCCGATAACGCTGATATGTACTTTCAGATACAATGTTGCGCTGCACTTCATGGCGAATACGCACTATCCTTTCTTCCAGGGTCTCAACCGCCACCCGCATTTCATCAATCTGGCGCAATGCTCCCCAGAACTGCCCTCTTTCCAACTGCTTGCGCAGCAACAGCTGATTTATTGAGACCTGAAACTCACTATAATATTCGCGGGTGGCAAATACCAGTTCCAGACCTTGCTCATCCAAACTGTAATACTGGGTAGGGCTTTTGCTATCAAATCGATCCGCTTTTAGAATAGAGATGAAAATGGTATCTTCCTGGCGGGTATGCCAATCGTAAAAACTGCGGGAGTTTCGTTTCCCCCCGGAAGGACGAAATACCTCAATAATATCGCGGGCCAGTTTTTCATAACCTTCACCGTCCAGATCCAGTTCCCCTTGATTGATGCTTTGGAAAAACTGGGCCAGTTCTTTAACCCCGGTCTTACGATTGCGCAGCAGCATATTTTCAAAGAAAAACAACAAGGTAAGTAAACCCAGGCTAAAATAATCAATGGGGCGATTACTATTATCAGTAGTCTTTTT
The DNA here is from genome assembly GCA_012729715.1 of Syntrophomonadaceae bacterium. Lineage (GTDB taxonomy): Bacteria > Bacillota > Syntrophomonadia > Syntrophomonadales > Syntrophomonadaceae > UBA4844. The sequence continues at coordinate 19,093 of JAAYCQ010000014.1, read as the reverse complement.
ATTCTCCAGCCGGAATAAAGGGTCAAAAATGGCCAGCCGCTGCACCCGTTCGCGATAATTGGCCGTAATATTTCGTGCATCTAGCTCCACGAAGCATCCCTCCATATTGCTCCCAGTTCCTTACGGCTCAGAGCTTCCTGCGGATAGTAACCGCCATTGGCCAAAACATTCTTGATTTTCTCCTGTTCGGGGGCGGGAAAATAGGTCAGGAAGTGAGCTAAAGCCTCCTCATTACAAACCTGGTTTTCTTTGCCTCGGGCTGCCGGTCGGGATAATAAAGCCTGATAAAACGGCAGGGCTAAAAGGGTAGGACAGCGCATATTCAAGGTATGCCAGATACTGATGCCTTCATAATCCAAATCCCCAAAATAATAAATACAAGGCTTATGGTTTTTTAAGCCTAACTGTTTATCCAACATTAAGATATCGGCGGTAATCTTCCAACCTGCGCCATAAATCAAGCTATAAAAGTTTGTATCCGGTAAATACTTAAGCAAAGCATGAAAGGCAGTCTTGTTTTCTACCACCAGATGCAGGCTGGTTTCTTCCCCCCGGGCAAGCTGGTTTACCGCCAGCATCAGAGGATCGGGCAGATATGTAATATTCATAGCTGTCCAGAGCCCTACCCGCTCTAGAAGTTTTTTGCCGCCTTTTTCGTCAATCCATTTTTCATCCCCCACCAGGGTATAAGACCTTTCCGGAGCGGTAGCATCATTAGCAGGTAAGCCCTGCTCTTTCAGGAAGTCATTTAGCAGTAAAATATAAGGAAGGTCGTTGGTCCATTCCGAAGCTGACAGGCTATAATATGCCTCCAGCTTGATCAAGGGATTCAGGAGAAAATGAAACCGCTCGATTTCCTGCAAATAGTCCGCCGGGATTTTGGACTGGACTATACGGTAAGAATTGGCCAGGGGGATGGTTTTCTGATTGTAGCCCTGCTGCTTTACTGCTATTAATATCCCTTTTTGTTCCAGATCATTAATTAACAGCGCAAAATCTCCATAGTTAATCTGGCCTCCCACCAGTCGCTCTAATTCAGTTAATAATATTGTTTTCTTTTTCCGGGCTTGAAGAAAGGATAGAATGGTATTGTCCATAACGGTCAGCTTGCCCTCTCATATAGTTTCTTAAAGGGATGTAAAACTACCCCTTAATGCTTTCGACGGTCTTAAATAATGTCACATGAATTATGAGGTAAAAAGACAGTTTATAAGAAACCGGGCAAATAACCCGGCTCTTTACACTCCTAGTTTTTCTTTTAAAGCATCCTGTAGTACCTTTGATAAGCTAATACCAGCTTCGGCTGCTTTCGTATCCAACCACCCAGGAATACTAACGGTACGGCGTACAGCACGATTATTACGTACGTCTGCCCGAATCAGATTAACAAATTGATTATTTAACGGTTTAATTTTGTTAACATCGCTTGCAAGTGGTACAGGCTCTTTTTCTTCCAGTAAGAATTCAATCCATTGGGTTAAAGCGTTTTGGGCCATATACATGGCATTGCCCAAAGTTTTTCCTTCGCTAATACAACCAGGTAAATCAGGGTAAGTGATAGTAAAACTACCATCGCTGTTTTGTTCAAAAACAGCGGGATAAACATATTCCACGGTTCCGCCTCCTCTTCTGCGTTTACGAGCTTTACGGGAACTATTTTAACCCGGCATCCTTTAATATCTGCCGGGCCGTGTTTTCGTTAATCTCTCTGTGCCTCGGGACTTGTATAGCTCTTTTGCCGGGAGCTCTATAGATGGTGTGATCACCATTATCTCTAATTTTAATAAAGCCGTTGGCTTCAAGTTTTTTGATTAAGTCCCGTCGCTTCATATTTTATATAGCTCCTTTAGCCTTATTATAATTACGTAAATTACTTAAAGTCAATCCTGGGTAGCTCTTAATAAAAATAATTATATCCCCTTCCTGTGACATTATAGCGTCACGCTATTACGGTATGATTGATATAGATAAAAGAATGAATTGGGGGGTTCTAGTTAATGATGGTGGAGGATTTTAATGAGCATCGGCGAAAAAGTGCTTTATCGCAGTACAATATCAGGAAAAATGATGCGCTGTAAGAGCTTATTTCTTTTCATGAAATATATGAATCCTCAGCTATTACTTATCCTTTTGTCTTTAGTGTTTTATGTTAAAATAATACAAACCCGGCATGGGGAACCTGATATATTGGCAATATAATTGATTCTAATACCGGGAGGTTATAGGAATGATCGCTACATTCGTTTTATCCCCGGCGGCAGCCAAACGTCTCATCGCCCGTGGAGTAATCAATGAACCCGTGTTTAGACATGCCTATACCGCGGGCAAAGTCATTATCTGTGTTGGCACCACCAATTCTTACATTGCTCATGAGTTGGGGCTAATAAATGCACAAGAGCAACGTTTGTTTGCGGCAGGTGTCATTAGTACCGGGCTGCCCTGTGTTACTGCTGACAACCGTTTATCCCATATATGCCTCGAAAAGGGCCAACGGATAGAGGCTGACTGGGTAGATTTTCTAAACGGGTTCGGACGTGATGATGTATTTATCAAAGGGGCTAATGCCTTTGACACCGGCGGGAATGCGGGAGTGCTGATGGCCAACCCCAGCGGAGGAACCGTGGGAGCTTCCTTTGGTATTTTGGCCGCACGCGGCTCCCATATCATCATCCCTGTAGGCCATGAAAAGATGATTCCCTCCTGCCAGGCAGCAGCAAAGGTTATGGGTATTAAACGTATTGATTCCAGTCTGGGACTACGCTGCGGTTTGGCTATTTTACCACTGGGACAAATTTACACTGAAAAAAATGCGTTGAAAACTTTATTTGGAGTAGATGCCACGGTCGTAAGTGCTGGAGGAGTAGACGGTTCTGAGGGTAGCATTATGCTGGCAGTAGAAGGTGAGAAACAGCAGGTGCAAGCTGCTCTCACAATGGCCCGCAGCTTGCTGAAAGAAAAACCCCTGTCGGTGTCGAAGCAATCCTGTAAAAATTGTATTATGGATTCTCCCTGTGATTTTAAACCTAAAAAGTAAGAGAGCATCAGGCTATTTCCCCTTACCTGCCAAAAATGCGCTCTAGTAAACGCTGATGGAAGGGCTTCTTAGGTTTAGAATCTTGACTCTGCACAATCTCAGGGCCTGGTTTGGCTTTGACTACATCAGCTTCCCTGGAATGGACCGGTACGGGTTTTGCAGTTGCGGGGACTGGTTTTGCCTGTTGTGCAACATGCGTTTTATTGACCCCTGGAGTCGTATTGCGATCCCTATTTACCTCGCTTGGTATTTCTCTGTGCTTGTCATAATGCTGAGGAGACCTGGTTTGCGAGTGCTTCTTTCGATTTCTATTTACGTTAGACTTCGAATCAGCCCCGGACGACTGCTGCCTTTTTACCGAATTCGCATTTATCCATTTATCAGCCGAAGCTCTGCGTTCGTTGAGAACAGCCTCCGATGGCAGTTCCATTTCCTCAATTAAAACTCCGATATGTTCTTCTATCTCATAAAGTGTCATTATGTCTTCGCTCGTAACCAAAGAAATAGCACGACCTACGTTTCCGGCTCTGCCGGTACGCCCGATCCTATGTACATAGCTGTCTTTTTCGATAGGAACATCATAGTTGATCACCAGGGACAAATCGTCTATGTGAAGACCACGGGCCGCGACATCCGTGGCTACCAGTAAATGAAAATCTCCCTGCTTAAACTGCTCCAGGGTCTTCATACGCGTAATTTGAGGAATATCGCCGTGCAAGGCTCGACAAGCATACCCCTTCCGATATAAGAATCTTTGCACCTTGTCAACCATATATCGTGTATTGCAAAAAATCACACAGCTTTCCGGCTGCTCAATAAGCAGCAACCGGTTCAACTGTTTGCTCTTTTCGTTTTCTTGCACCCGGTAATAAACTTGCTGGGTAGTATCCACTGTCATGGTCTGTGATTCAATTTCAACAGTTACCGGATGTTTCATATGCTTTCTACAGAGGGTATGGATTTCGTCAGGTATAGTAGCTGAAAAAAGGAGCGTCACCCTATCTTTAGGGAGGGCTCTAATAATTCTCACCACTTGATCCACAAAGCCCATGTCCAGCATTCTGTCTGCTTCATCAAGTACCAAAAAACGTATATGTTTGGTCTCCAGATTCCCATGGCGGATATGATCAAATACCCGACCTGGTGTTCCGGTTACAATGGAAACACTCTTATTAAGGGCCCTGATTTCAACATTCATATTATGTTGCCCATATACAGCCGTAGTCTTGTGCTGAAGATGTTTGGCCATCAGTTTGAGGTCACTGTCTACCTGAACTGCTAGTTCCCTTGTGGGGGTAAGAATCAGGCCCTGGGGTCCATCTGCTGTGGAATCGGTCATTTGCAGCAGGGGAATACCAAAAACGGCAGTCTTGCCGCTGCCCGTTTTAGACCTAACAATCACATCTTCTTGATTAAGAACATGAGGAATGGCCCTGCTCTGTACCTCTGTAGGTGCCTCAAAACCCATATCTTCCAAGGACTTTAAAATTGGGGGAAAAATACCCAGATCATTAAAACTTGTTTTCATTATTATCTTCTTTCATTATTACAATTGTATTAATTATATCATTTCCGCCTGGTTATTTTGCAGCAAAAAGGCAGGAGCAGAATGTTCCCTTACCCCCGTACACAAAAACTGTTCTTTTTGAATATCCTAATATTGTAAAGTATTCAGGGAGATGATAAAGTGGCGAATTTAGCCAAATACAGGTATACCACTGGCCCAATCAGTATTAGCGAGTTTATAAATAACATTCGAGTTCTGGTATTAAATAACGGAGCTAACAGGCACAAAGCGAGAGTTAAAATCTTCAATATCGACCCGAGACCGAAAAAAAAGGTTTTCGATGAAACCTTTACGATTGCCGCTAATTCCAAAATCCAAACAGAATTTATCCCCATGTTCAATTCATTTGAAGTTCAGATTTTAACTGATAGCCGCCTGGTTTTTATGTGGGTAGGTGGACGTTCCGGTAATGATAATCTGGAAGGCAATATTATATTGCATAAAGATATGGTCAGATTCTAGATGTATATACACCAACTCCGGGGTTAACGCTGATCAGGAACTTCCGGTTAGTTACCTCTGCTACAATACTCAAGAATCGTCCGCTCACATTCCTGGTGAAACAGATGGACAGTTAGAGTTTAGTTCAGGCATACAGGTAGTTCCTAAGTACGCACCTTTGCAGAATGGGGAGTTTCATAAATGACCTTTCCGGTCAGGGAGGTATCATAGCCAATATGCTGTTCAACCGCCCGTTTATAAGCGGTTGAGTTTATAACTGCCTGTATCTGCTGCCATTCTGGCTTTTCTACTGTTTCCTGAAGAATAACCAGGTCATACCGTTCTTTAAACAGGGGCACAAAATCCAAACCCATCCTTTGGGCAGCAAACTGAAAGCCAAGGCCGAAATCCGCTTCTCCATTAGCAACCTTAAGTGCAACTCCCCAATGAGTTTGTTCTTCATTTTCATAACCCTGAATTTGATTGGCTGATATCTCGTTTTCCAACAAGTACTGATCTATTCTAAAACGGGTGCCGGACCCTCTCTGCCGGTTTATAAAGCGAAGACCTTTTCTGGTGATATCCTCCCAGGAATTGATATTGTGCTTGTTACCTGCGGGGACAATCCAACCCTGGGACCTTTGAATCAGGTTAACAACCGTATAGGCTTCAGCCAGAAGTATGTGTTCTGCAAACGGGATATTGTATTCCTGTAATTTTTGATCCCATAGATGTATACCGGTTACTTGAGCTTCTCTGCGGTAAAGAGCAATCAAGCCTTGCATACTACCTTTAAAAATAGTCTTGAGGGGAAGAGCAGAAGACGAGTGATTTAAAAACTCTGCCAGCAGTTCAACGGCTAGATCATGGCTGCCCACAAAACAATAGCCATAGTCTGAAGATATTTCCTTGTGCGCGTCAGAATCCTGGGGCCATTTTTCACCTGAGTCTCCCTGCAAGTAATTCATTAGCGAATCATAATCAATACGTATTTTTCTTCCAATGCGCCGTGAGGGAATTTCTCCGCGTTTGACTAGCTCGTATACGGTGTATCTGGAAATTTTAAGTATTTCAGCAGCTTCTTCTGGAGTAAGGGGCGGACGTTTAGTAATGGCTAGTCGACTCCTTTCGCTTATAAGTAAATATTCTCACTTAACAGGATTGCTCATAGGGGTATCAACTTATAAATCTATCATAATTCAATCATGCCAATTTTTATTGTACTTTTAACATAACACCAGGGTAGAATCGTGTCAACTTACTTGGGAATTTTAAGATTTTATATATATTTAAGATGGCAATCTTTACAAAGTTTCGTTTGTCCCTACTAGTTTTCTCTTCGTTATGACTTCCTTTATCCTTTCAGAAAAAAAAGCTTCCCGCGGCAAGCGGGAAGAAAAAGATTGGGATGTATGAAAAAAGCTTACGCTTTTTCATCAATAATTATGGCACTTAAGTCTATCAGCATCGTATTACAAGAGATACTATAGAGACTATCCTTCGGTGTGATTAATTCCCAAATATATTAATTTCATATTATTTGGCTTCTCTAGTTGATTTGATTATCTTTTCTAACCTGTTCTTCTATCCAGCGTTCGGTTGCATAATTCAACGAAAGCGTTCTCATGTCTTCCCAAAAATAATCCGCAGCATACAGCTTGCGCCCATCGATTTCCTTAAAGTACTGCCCACAGACCTCACAAACACCCATTTCAATTCCTGGAAATGCTTCATTGTCAAGATATAACAGTTTCTTAGAATCTTCACTTCCGCAAAACAGGCATCCGGTACGCTGTACAGGCCATTCAAAGTTGCATATGGTACAGTGCATCATTCTTTTTCCATCCGGTCCGGTCAGAACCGCCAGGGTTGAAATTTCGTCACAAACAGGGCAAGCCACTACATTCTTCTCCGGCCTCTCAGATGCGCGAGCATTGTACTTTAGCTCAGGAACTCCCTTTTCATTGACGGTCTGGCTGGCAAGCTTCGCCACACCACTAACCGCCATTTGAAGACGGGTTGCCATTTCCGGGTCCATTGCGGTTTTACCTAGCTTCAACTGTTCCCACATTTCCCGCAAGGTCGAATCAGCAATTTCCACTTTGGCAGAGATGTTTAATCTCTGCCAAAGCTCTATAATCGCATCTTGAGGTAAATCAACAATAGGTAAATATGGCGATTCTTCATTCAGGCTTAAACTGGCAAGCCAGTATGAACCACGATTCCTAAGCCAGTCATCAACCTCAAGTTTGAGCTGACGATACTTCTGATAGGCCTGTTCCACATTTTCCGAAACTACCAATTTGCTTTTTTTTGCAGTCATCAAAATACTCCTTTTATCCTCTTATGGTTTCTTTAGCCTCTTCGTTATACCATTTTTCGTAATGTTCATAAGCAAACTTGGCAGGAACCCAACCAGTGAAAATACCCTTTAGAGCCTGGTTTGAATCGGGATGAAGTATTCCCAGGTATAAATGAGCAATCAAAAGAGCAGCCATAAAAAGTGCGCAGGCCGCATGTATAGGATACGCCCACTGCAGCAGCAAACTTGGACCTGAAGCAAACCACATAATGTAACCGCTGATGACAATGCAAATTGTCCCCAGAATGGTAAACATGGAGTTTAACTTTTCACCACCGTTAAACTTACCCTGGGGCGGGAATGGTTTATGCCCGCCAAAGAATTCTATAGGAAAATTCTTTGCATGAGCGAAGTCATCGTTACCGAAGTTAATGACATCTTTAAACCAACGCCGCATCTGGCGTGCGCCTTGTCCTTTGCCAATGAATCCTACTATCATACCTATCGTAAACAGCACAGCAACGACACGGTGAATATTTCGTGTAACTTGAATCCCGCCGAATATATTCATAGCCGGTTGAAATGCGTAAACAAGAACTCCCAGCCCGGTAAAAAGCAATAGTAGGAATGCAACGCCGTGACACCAGTGAACAAAACGCTCTCCTGCGGAAAAACGATATACCTCTTTTGCCATATCTACTTACCTCCTTCGTCGTGGGATTCCGCGATATTTTTCGCTCTGTTGGCATAATTACCCCTAACTAAATTGACAATAACCCCGGCAGTAATAGCTGCAGCCGAAGCGCCAATCGCGATCCCACCTAGTGGATGAACTATATCTTTCCAAAGAGTCAAAGATATTGGCGTTGTAGGATTTAAAGGAAGCCCATAAGCACCTGGCCTATCCTGTAGCAAATAAACATAAGTCGTCCCGCCCATCAAGTTATCGCCATACAGATGTGCTTTCGGGTTTGTTAATTGAAGCTCTGCAACGCGGGCTTGGGCTTTGGGCATTAATTCATCATAATCGCCAAACTGAATCGCGCCGGGCTGGCAGATTTGAGCACATGCCGGCTTCATTCCGTTTTCAACGCGGTCAATACAACCGGTACATTTGTACATTTTGTTAGTAGCTTCATCAATTTTGGGAACGCCCCATGGACAGTTCGCCGCGCAATAACCGCAGCCAATGCATTTTTCTCTGTCGACCAAAGTGTATCCCGATTCTGTCTTATAGATGGCATTGGAAGAACAAGCCTTCATACAAGCAGGATCGTCGCAATGGAAACACTGGAGTTTCAGCATATTAAAATGCATTTTATTATCTTTGTACTCTTCTCTGAACCTGACGTAGGTCCAGGTATTGGGTGTAAAGTCAGCCTGGCTCTGATAGCTGGTTATGCGTTTTGTCTTTTCAGCCGGAAGATCGTTCCAGGCTTTGCAGGCCACAGAACACGCCTTACACCCGGTACATAATGAAGTATCAACAAAAACCATTTTCCTCGCCATAGTTAAGCCCTCCTTATGTTGACAAGACAGCATTTATACTCTGGAGTTCCCGCTCCAGGATCCAGGGCAGCCATTGTCACATTATTAGTACTGGGGCCAGGACTCAAGCTGGCAAAGCCCCAGCTCCACGGCATACCGATGGTTTCCTGGTCTTTACCGTTAATCTTAAGAGTCTGGATACGGTCGGTCACCAGGGCGCGAACTACTAGCTTGCCGCGGGCAGAGGATACTTCGACTTCATCCCCTTCTTTGACACCAATTTTATTGGCCAGGTTTTTACTTATTTCAGCATAAGGCTCAGGTGCAATCTCATTCAGCCAGGGAATATTGCGGGTAATCGCCCCGGCGCAAAAGTGCTCAACAACCCCATAGGAGGTAAGGACATAGGGATATTCATCCGGTTTGCCAAACTCTGTTGAGATAATCTTGGCACAGGGATTGTTCTGCACCTCGGGATGCAGAATATTAGACGTCGGACTTTCAATCGGCTCATAGAACTCCGGTATCGGCCCATCCACCGTCATGCCTGCTCCACGGATCGGAACAGCCGCAATGGAATCTGTCGGAGTAGCAACTGCACCGCTCATATAAGTAGCTGCAAATAACCGTCCTACGCCTTCCGGATTCTGTTTGAAACCCGTCTTACCTTCCGGAGTATCAGGACCTTTGGTCTTGTCGACCACGTCGGGTCCATCATTCCCCACCCATAGATTCTGAACAGGATCCCACCAGATCAGCTTACGTTTGGAATCAACCGGCTGACCTTGGGCATCACAGGAGCACCGGTTATAAAGAACGCGGATATTGCCCGGCCAGGCGAATGCATAATCTTTATTCAAGCCCAGACCGGTGGGATCAGCGTTGCCCCGACGGTCAGCCAGGTTTTTGCCTTCCGGAGTTACGCCGGTATATATCCAGCATCCGGTGGAAACCGTGCCGACCGGTGCTGCCAGGTATTCGCCTATTGTGGCAATAGGTTTACCGGTAGTGTCGTTATAGCCGCCGAGCTCCTGGAGAACCTTTAACGGTTCAGCTTCATGCGGGCCGTAATCCCAGTTGGCCTTTAAAATCGGTTCATCCTTGGGGTCATTGCTTCCGGCATAAAGAGTGCGTACTTTCTTAAAGATGTGATCCAGCATATCCAAATCCGGGTGTACATCGTTGAGAGGTTTTAAAGCCACTTCTTTCCACTGAATCAGGCGGGAAGAATTGGTCATGCTGCCAGCCTTCTCATAAACGAAGGCTGCCGGCAGGAAGATTACCTCGGTCGGAATCTTGGCCGGATTTAATCCTTCTTCTTTCCAGAACTGCGCGGTTTCGGTGTTAAATATGTCGGCCACTACCAGCATTTCCAGTTTGGAGAGACCTCTGGCCACCATTTTTCTGTCCGGGATGGAAACCGTGGAGTTGGAACCCCAGTTGAGGAGAAGCTTAAACTGTCCTTCTTCCATTTTACCGAAGAAATGGGTCTGCGTCGGCATGTTCGACGGATTGTTTTTGGGCAACCACTGATACCCGTATTCATTTTCGGCGGTTGCGTTCTTGCCGAACCAGGCCTTAAGCAAGGCTACCAATGGTTTATATTGAACCGAGCCTTTTTTCATCGCAAAATCATTCAGGGTTTTTTCTTGATTAGTGGGATAAGGAATATATCCCGGCAGGTTAGCGTTCAGGTTGGCCATATCGGTGGAACCCTGAACATTGGGCTCGCCGCGTAGAGCCTGGATGCCGCCGCCAGCCTTACCCATATTGCCCAGAAGCAGCTGGATGATCGCATAGCAGCGAATACCCTGCACCCCGGTGGTGTGCTGGGTCATGCCCAGGGCATAGAAGATGTTGCCGGGATTAGCTGCAGCGAAAGTATCGGCTATCAGCTTAATTTTTGCAACCGGTATTCCGGTGATTTTTGAAGCTACATCAAAGGTATATCTGGAATAGTGGGCTTTAAGTTTTTGGAAAACACAGTCCGGATCATCCAGACTGGCTGCCTTTACCGGTTTACCCTCAGCGTCCAGCTGATAGGCCCAGCTTGCATAATCATACTTCCTGGTTTCAGGATTAAAACCGGAAAAAAGACCGTCATTGAATTTGAAATCTTTGCTTATCTTATAAAGCGCATTGGTAAAATTCATAACATAGAATTCATTATAAAGCTTGTTCTCGATATAATAATTGATCATTGCACCCAGGTAAGCAATATCGGTTCCGGGACGGATCTGAGCGAAGATATCCGCCTGGGAAGCGGTGCGCGTAAACCGCGGGTCGACAACAATAACCTTGGCGCCTTTGGCCCGGGCGCGGTTAACCCATTTCATGGCAATGGGGTGACATTCCGCACAGTTGCTGCCGGCGATCAAGAAACATTCGGAGTTCTGCATATCCTGCCAGGAGTTGGTCATAGCGCCGCGTCCAAATGAAGGTGACAAACTAGCCACCGTGGGCGCGTGTCAGATACGGGCCTGGTGTTCGTGGAATGGTGTCCCGATCAGGCGAGCAAGTTTGGTAAGCAGGTAGCTTTCTTCATTATCGACCTCAGCCGAACCTATCATGGCTATACCTTCCGCCCGGTTCACCGTAACTGTTTCTTTAGCACCGGTTTTGGCATTTGTAATCTCCTCGGTGCTAGTCCAGGTCTTATCTCTGACTTCCTTAATTTTCTTGGCAATGCGATCATAAGCCTCTTCCCAGGAAATATCCACGAATTTGTCAGAACCTGGAGCACGATACAGCGGATTTTTCGGACGTTCTGGAGAATAGGCCACCTGCGCCAGGCTGGCCGCCTTGGGGCAAAGAGTACCTTCATTGATGGGATTGTCCGGGTTCCCATCGAGGTGGACCAGTTTCCCATCCTTAATATGTAGGAGAAGCCCGCATCCACCTGAACAGAAGTGACAGATACTGGGTATCTTTGTGCATCCTGCCAGCTTCAGTGCGTACCCATGTGCGGCAGTTGCTTCCAAGTCAAACCCCAAGCCGGAAGCAACCACGGCAGCGGAGATACCTGAAAGCTTCAGGAAACCACGACGAGTAAATTTCATAACCAATCTCTACCTCCCTTAAAAACTACTACTACCAGCAGATACTCTTTTTGCTAGAGTACCTGATTGCATTTATGTATAAATCTAATTGATGGCGGGGCATATACCCCTGAGTGCTTTGCGTATTATGGTCAAAGTGCATTTAATCGTTTTTGTCAGCCAGACCTCCTGGTCTTTGCTTCCAATCCCTTAGTCTGCTCTACTGGGGTCATTCCCTCCTCTCATTTAAAATCCATTAGCTTTGAAATAATTAAGCAAATGAAATGATGGGATAAGTAAAAATGCCTCCAGCAAAGGCCAGGGGCATAAAAAAATTTTTGGATTTTATGCCCAATATAGCCAAAGCAAGTATTACTTGCTCTCAACAAGGCTTTTAGGCTCCTTTCCAAAAATACGGGGAGGCATAATCGTTTCCAACTATACCCATAGGCCCAGGAACCGTGGCTTTGCTTTAGGTTCAAAGGCTTGGAGCTATTAAATTGTCTCAACCATAAGCCTACCAAACGCAGGATGATATACCATATGCCATATACATCTAACTATATTATTCACAATATAACATAATGCAAATAATTTGTCACTAATTAAATTAAATCATATTTATTACTATTAGGCCTAACAATTTACTATAATGGATGTATAATAAATAAAGTAAATATATACTGCGGGTTTATAGATCAACAAAGGAAATGCGTGATATAAGGTAGGTTATTTATGAGTAGACTACAGTTGGTTAATGATAAGATATTAGAAGCTGTTAGTTTGGATAAAGCTGTTGATATAGGCTGCGAAAGCATTCAAGCCCTGGACACCGAGTACCTCCACATCGATGATGCCTATATGCGGGTGGCGGCGGACAATATAGCAAGCTTTATTAATATACCCAATTTTGACCGTTCAGCAATGGATGGCTATACGATTGGCAAGACTGATCTTAAAAGACTGCAAACCGGACGATCGTTGCGTTTAAGAGTAGCTTCTGTTATCGGAGCTGGTTCAGTTGAAAACAGGCCAATAAGGCCCGGGGAAACCTGTAGAATTATGACCGGGGCTTTTCTTCCAGAAGGCAGCGTTGCCGTTATCAAACAAGAGGACGTTGAGATAATAAACGAAAACTATATAATTGTCAGCGTCAGGCCGCGGCGGGGTGAAAATATACGAAGATCCGGTCACGAATTGAGGGCTGGAGATAGAGTTGCAGCCAAAGGCCAGGTTTTAAAAGCGGAAATCCTGGAAAGAATAGCCGCCTGTGGTATAGAAAGGGTGCCGGTATGCAAAGTGCCTCGCGTATATATTATAGACACGGGAGATGAGTTGCTTTTACCCGGGTCCCCCATCAAAACAGGATGCATATATTGCAGCAACCGGAGCCTAATAGCATGCAAAATAGCCAGCAGCAGAGCTTTACCATTGCTGTCGCCTTCCGTAATTAATGATGACTTGCAAACCATTGTAACTGCAATAAAAAAGGCAGCACGGGTCTCCGATATGATAATAATCAGCGGAGGGACCGGCAACGGCCTTTTCGACTTGGTTCGCAACGCGTTCGAGTATTTGAATGCCCAGCTTCTTTTCAAGGGTATAAACATCTCTCCTGGCAAAGATACTTCAGCCGCCCTTCTCGATGGCAAACTTGTTTTCAATCTGTCCGGCAGCCCCTCTGCAGCCGGGATATTATTTGAAGCCCTGGTAAAACCAGCCCTGCTTAAGTTAAAAGGAGAGTTATTGTATAAAGGGGATTGGTTTAATATAGAACTGGCCAGCCCCATTGATCATTTGAAGTCGGGGCGCAGCCTGCACCGAGGAGAAATGATTATTAAACAGGGACATGCCTACGCCCTGCCGGTAAACCGAAAAGTTGTTAATACAGGAAGTATTCCTTTACTATTAGATGTACATAAAAGGTCGGGAGAAGAACCAGTCATGGTTAAAGCTAAATTAATCGTAGATTAAGTATCGGGAGCCGGCAAGAATTGCAACGATAGTACGACGAGTAAGCGTGGTGCCTTCAGCAAAATCATGGCTTCCCTCCTTGACACTTCACGCACTTTCCCTGCTAAATATCTGTTCCGTTTGCTTTGTATTCAAATCCCATAGATAATTGATAGAAGGAAAATTTCTCTTGCTTAAGAAGCTTAAGACAGCTATCCTTTAGCTAGAGAGATTGAAATTCCCCCCCCTTAAGAAGCTAAAATTGTTGTACTAATCGAATCGCTTACATGCTATGAGCATTTCCTGCAATTCTATTAAACAGTAGTGTACAGGGTTAGAAAAAAAACGAGTAGGAGGGTTAACCTTGACTGACAGAGAGTTTCAAAAGTTTATGATTGAAAAAATGGCTGAGCTGTCAGAGAACGTTAATAGTTTGCAGCAGAATGTAAATAGTATACAGCAGGATGTAAATGGTTTGCATCAGGATGTAAATAGTTTGCAGCAGGATGTAAATAGTTTGCAGCAGGATGTAAATGGTTTGCATCAGGATGTAAATAGTTTGCGGCAGGTTGTAACCAGAATAGAAATTAATCACGGAGAAAAGCTATCTGCCCTTTTTGACGGTTACGAAGTAATCAAGGAAACCCTGGACGATCATACCCACCGATTAGAACGGATAGAAGCCAAGCTGGAAACTCATGAAATACAGATTAAGGTTTTAGACTCTACTAAAGCCAATAAGCGGACAGCTAAATGAACTAATTAGGTTATTTTTATTGTTAACTAATAACCACAATTATACTTGCTAATACAAAGGCCCCTCATTTAGAGGGGCCTTTACTTTCACCTGGAGCCGATGGCCGGATTGAACCGGCGACCTGCTGATTACGTGATATTATCACGCGATACGCGACGTCACGCGCGTGATAGCGCGCGTAAAATGCTTTGATCAATAATATTCATCTTTTTACTGTGACCGTAGAAGTTGCATTAATTTAATTTATTTGGATGAATGTTGTTTTGCCTCCCTGAGCTTAAGTATATTTATCATAGGTATGCGAACAGGTGGGGTAATTCCAGACTGCGCTGTGACACTTACTAAATAAGCACGCGAAATATGCAAAAGTGTTATTAAACCATTGATTTCAACCATTTCAGCAAATTTATCTATGCTCAACCTTTCTGGGTTTCCGGTAAAACCACCTTCCATCACCAACTCAATTTCAAACAGAACCCTATTCTTAATTTTTGCTTTTACCTGAATTATTAATTGGAGAATTCCCAAAAAAATATTATCTTCTTCTACGATTTCATCGACATTATAATCGAAGTCGAAAGATATTTCAGGCCTGCCCTTTTCTTTCAATGGTTTGGTTTTGACTACTAATTTGTTCACCCTGTTGCCTAAAAATTGAAAGTCCGCCACAATTTCTTTTTCTTTCATGCTCCCTCCACTAACAAATATTCTTCACTGTAATCATTGTCATCTTGAGTCTCAGGGCGATCGTAAATTGAATAATCAACTGCTATTTCTTCAAAATCAATATTAAACTTAAAATTGAGTTTAGTGGCTATTTTCCAAAGTTGTTCAACAGTGTAATTGTAATCACCACTTTCTAATTTAGCTACCATAGGTTGGGTAACTCCTAATTTCTCTGCTAGTTTCTTTTGGGAAAGCTTGTGTTTTTGCCGGTAGTCGAACAGAGCAATTGATATCTTGTAGTAAATATCATATAACCCATCTTTTTCACTGGCACTGCCTCCGCCTAATCGTTCAACAACACTCCAAGCATCCGGCAATGTTCTAATATCAAACATCATTTAAAACCTCCTTTAGCCGGCCCTGGGCTATTGGTTTAGCCGTATCATAGCTATACTGGCTCTTGTTCTTATCGTCTTTTTCCTGAAATGGGTATAGTAAAATAGCATACTCAATACCTTCATATGCTATGAATGCGAAAAGTATCCTGACATTCTTTTCGTCTTTAAATTTAATAGAATACAGGTCTTTTTCCTTTTTTAATTTTTCAAACCAATCTCGCTTCCGGACACATTCTCTTTTCCGGTCATTTAGGTGTTTTAGGCGTTGCTTAAACTTGGATGTAAAATTATCTTTCAGGCCGCTTTTTTCAAGAATATCCTTTAGATCTTTCTCAAAATCCCAATGGACTCTAATATATTCCCCATTGAAGGCTTCGGGATAATGGATTTTCGCAAGCGGGCTCATAAATGTAACCTCACTATCAGTATATTACCCATAAGTTATAAATTCAATACTTTTGGGGTAAATAAATAACCAATAAGTTATTATATTAGTATATTTTATTGCAGCTTATCCCATAATGTAACACTAAGGTAAAAGAAATAACTCGATGAATCATTCCTTAGAACCCCTTTACTGTATAGGGACACAATCGGGATACATTAAGTCAGATGTCTATGCCACCCACTTCAATCCCTTGGATGCATATTCATATATCAGGTTATAGGTAACATTACATTTGTACCGGAAGATATCTTTGCCATAGCTGTCAGGTAGATTTTTATCGAGAACTTCCTCAACAGCCGACCGTACTCGGGATTGGCTCTGGCTATCCTTATACCAGTCCTGTACCAATATCCTTGGTTTTTCCTCTAACAATCGGCGAAGCAACGCTTTCGCCGCCAGTTTGACCTTTTGCTCCTCGGCTTTAGTCATCTTATCTTTTTTCAAGATATCATAAAGCTCTAATTCATCTTCAGTTAACCCCTCTCTAATATGCCGCTCGGCTTCTTCCTTCAAGCCCGATGTAAATTTTATTAATTCATCGAAGTAATTTTCATTAGTTGAGCCACCCGCATTATATCGGTCGATTATTTCCTGGAGTCGTTGGGCAAAATTTGTCCTGGTAGAATTCTCCTTCATCATCTGTTCCAGTTTCTTTTCTACAAAAGCCCGCAGATCTGCAATCTCAATATTCCTATATTTGGTTTCTTTGAAATCCTCTTTTAGCTTATCAAAATCGATTTTACCAAGATCCCACGTTTTCTCTTTTTTAACAATCTGGTATCCTTTATTTTCTTCTAATATGAACTTTTCTTGATCAGAGGTAATGATACTCTGATCCAGCAGGTCTGATATTTTCTTTTTTATCTCATCGGAACCGGTGCCCCCAACAATACTGTCGATTACCCCACGCAAATATTGAAAGACCGATATTAATGGGCGCGAAGGCTCAGAAAACACCTCTGGCTTACTGGCCTCATATAAAGAAGAAATCGTATTTTCATAAACAAAGAATTGTTTCTTATATTCATCTTTTTCTAGAATTTTGTTGGCAAAGGCATCAAAAGCCTCAATTTTCTTGAATACCTCCTGTTTTTCCAAGACTGATGCTATCGGAATATCAAGCGTTTCCAGAAACTCCTGCCCCTGCCTAATAGCATCATCCAGTAAATTAAACAGGATTGATTTATTCTGTACCGGTTCCTCCTCCGATTCCCCTTCACTACCTAATGCGTAATCAGCCAATGCCTTTTTCATATTCCGGAAAACATTATAATAATCAATTATTTCTCCATTTCTTTTGCTAACCCCGTTTATCATATAGGAGGTTACCCGATTAGCCCGGGCAATAGTTTGCGTCAGGGTATGATCCTTCATCGGCTTATCCAAATAAAGTGTAGAAACTGTGGGCGCGTCAAAACCAGTTAACCACATGGCACAAACAAAGACCAGTTGCAGCTTATCGCCTTCATCCTTGAAGCGATATTCTATGTCATGCCCGTTCTTATTAATTGAGTTCATTTTCTTACGATGGGGCCGGATATCCAACTCCTGCAGGTCAAATTTCTCTTCTTCCCCGGCTTCTTCACTGATCACCACGCCCATTTCAACCTTGCGCATATAATCCAGCATAGCTTGCAACCGTTCTTTCTCAGCTGGCATATGAGCCTCCTTAATATCCCCAACAATCTTTTTTATGGCTTCCTTCCAATACTTCTGCACCTTGTTATACATTTTCACTGAAGTAAACTTATCTACTGATATAACCATACCCTTGCCCAGATACCCCCTGCGGGGAAAGTGATAGACAATATCCCGAGCTATGGTTTCCAGGCGATCATCTCGTTTGATAATCTCCAGTTCCTTAGCAAACTCCTTCTCGAGTTTTTCCTGGTTAGCCGGGTCAACATTTTCATCCTCCAGAATTTCATAGAACTCATTGCCAAGATTCTCGTTTTGGATTAAAACTTCGGGAACCCTTTTCTGATAAAAGAGGGGTACTGTAGCGCCGTCATCTATTGACTGAGCAAAGTTATACTCGCTCACATAATCGCCGAACCAGGCGTTGGTCTTGCGCCTTTTACCTAATAATGGAGTACCAGTAAAAGCAAGATACTGGGCATTTGGTAGTCCTGCCCGCATGTTTTCCGCCAGGGATTTATACTGAGTACGGTGAGCTTCATCAACAATGACGATAATGTCATCTCGATCTGACAAGAGGGGATAATCTTTTCCTTTATCCCAACGGAATTTATGTATAAGAGTAAAAACAAAACGCAGGTTACGGGAAAGAAAATTCCTCATTTCAGCACTGTCTTTGGGCCTAACCTTTTCCCTCTTTTTAACCGTATCGGTATGCAAAAAATTTCTATATATCTGCCCGTCTAGATCATCGCGATCAGTAATAATAACAAAGGTAAAATTACCGGTGAATTTGCGAAAAATCTTGCGAGTCAAAAATATCATGGAAAAACTCTTACCTGATCCTTGAGTATGCCAGAAAACCCCCAGCTTGCCATTTCTCTTTTCACGATCAGCAAAAGCGTCTACAGCTTTATTAACCCCTATAAATTGGTGATTCTGAGCAATAATTTTACTGTTTTCTTTATAGTAAAGGATAAAATTTTCTATATAATCGAGTAGCCTTTCCCGGGTACAAAGACCTAATACCATTCTTTCCAGGCTAGTTCCTTGATCTGCTATTTCTTTTCTATCAATTTTTTCAGTTTCATCATCTACTCGTAACCAATTAAAGAAATACTCCCATCCCGCCGTCATACTGCCAACTTTGGTCTCAATGGCGTTAGATAAGATGCAAACTGCATTATATTGAAACAGCTGGGGAATATCTTTCCTGTAGTTGGTGAGATTGTCGTCATAAGCCGCTTTGATTGGCACATTGGAGTTTTTTAATTCAATAAACACCAGTGGAAGGCCATTTATGTAAAGAATAATATCTGGCCGACGGTAATAGTGGTCTCCCTTAATCCAGAGCTGACGAACT
>JAAYCQ010000103.1 GCA_012729715.1 Syntrophomonadaceae bacterium | reverse complement strand
TTAAGAATAAAATCTTCCATAGTAAACGGCTATTTCAATATTGAAGCTCAATTGATTGAATGCAAACTTGCGCAGCAATCGGAGGGGTATTTACAGAAAGCCCGTGAACAAATAGAAAACGGCTTGAGCCAATTGATTTGGAAATTCAAACCTAGACAGGGCGAGGGCCCAGTCGGCATTTTTGATCCTCCTAATCAACGCTATTGGTGGATGCAATTACACCGATTAGTTGCCAGTAAAGGTGAGACGAATCTGCCTCAGTACAAAGATGCGCTGCTGGCTCTGGAACGATTAAGTGAGGGCTGTTTTAATATTACCTGGCAAGCGGCAGTAGTTGCGATTTGGACTGATCTCGATAATGATCAATGCCTATCCAGATCTGACTGGGAGTATAGTCTTGAGGATCAGTTATTAGATATTTGTGTTGCCCAACTCGGGCGAGACTTCTTACAACGAGCTTGTCTCGATAACCAGGCAGGAGACATTTTTGTTAGTAATAAGCGAATTAACTATGAGTTTACACCCCCTACAGTATTAGTAGAAAACGGTGAAGATGATGATGAAACAGATATAGTGCAAAATGGTTCGGAAGTTGATTCTGATCAAGATGATACTGTTCAACCATCTGCTGGAGCTGAGGTAGAGTCAGGTGCTAGTTTAGGTGGTGAAAAAAGGCCAGGGATTCCGGATAGGATCATGCTGGGAAGAGCGATTAATACTAATCGAGATATTTATTGGGAGTTTGGCCACAAGGATCTTCCTAATAGGCATCTACTGATTTTCGGGGCATCAGGTACCGGAAAGACTTACACTGTTCAAGCAATAATATATGAGTTATCCAAGTACAAGCAGAATAGCTTGATTGTGGATTATACCAATGGATTTACGACAAACCAATTAGAAACAGTAGTTAAGGAAGTTCTGAAACCACAACAGCATATCGTACGCCGGGAACCTCTGCCGATCAATCCATTTAGACAACAGTGTGATGTAATAGAAGGATTCGAATTGCCAGAAGATCCGGCTACCACTGCTCAGAGAGTAAGCGGTGTATTTGCGGAAATATACCAATTAGGAGATCAGCAAAAATCCGCGCTGTATACAGCAATTCGGGATGGGGTCGATGAGTCGGGAGATAAATTTAACCTGGCGGCTTTGATGCAGCACCTGGAAATAATCAGTAATAGCGGTGGGCCGACCGGATCATCAGCAGCCAGCGCAATAACTAAAATACGACCTTTTGTTGATACCAGGCCCTTTGGAGTAGAAGATCCGGAAAGTTGGGAACGTTTGTTTTCTGATAATAATTCCCGCTGTCACATTATACAATTAGCCGGTTTCATGAAGGAGTTTGCCCGCCTTATAACGGAGTTTTCCCTTATCGATCTTTACAGATACTACCGAGCGCAAGGCGACAAAGATAAACCTAAAGTAGTAGTTTTAGATGAAATTCAGAACCTGGATCATAGGTTGGAAAGTCCGCTAGGACAGTTTTTGACTGAAGGCCGGAAGTTTGGGATTTCATTGGTGCTTGCAACCCAGACTCTTAGTAACCTGGGGAAGGATGAGAGGGATAGGCTATTCCAGGCAAGTCATAAACTGTTCTTCAAACCTGCTGATACTGAAATTAGGTCATATGCCGGTATTTTGGCTGATGCAACGGGAGAAAAAAGCGATGACTGGGTGGCACGGCTAGCCTCGTTGAAAAGGGGGGAATGTTACTCACTCGGATTTGCCCTGAATGAGAGAACCGGAACTCTGGAGCCCAATAAATGGTTCAAGGTCAAGGTCAGTGAGATTGAAAACAGAGTTGAAAGTTAGGAGGTGAAAATGTGCTACCAATAAATTTTCATAAGACCTTTATCCCGGAAAGGCATTTTATTGCTGCCTTATTGGATTATGCTGCGTTGGGTAAAGCGGGTACTCTGCAGGAGATATCTGCCGATACGGGTATTCCTATGGGACAGAGTAACGGAAAAGTGCCGGCTATTATCGATTACGCCCGCGGAATGGGTTTGATAGAAGTACATCCAGGTAATGAGAAAGGTACGAAGGTGCCCCGATTAACCAGTTTTGGCAGGGCAGTTTTTACAGAAGATAAATTTCTGGGTGAAGAGTTAACTCAATGGATAGCGCATATGAACCTCTGTCGGTCAGACATCGGGGCTTTGGCATGGAATGCTGTTTTTAGTAAGGGTAGAAATATATTAGGTGGCAGCTTTGATACACAGCAATTAGAGGATTATCTGGTAGGAATCAGCGGTCCGGGTAAAGAGAGGACTGGGCCTTTGCTTCGAAGCTATCTTGAAGATACTGCATTGGCGAGGACCCGGGCTATTGAACTAACCGGGGAGACAGTAGTCAGAAAAAAGGCACCATTATTAGACTTATATGCCTTGCCTTATACAGCTTTTTTATTAGATTTAATAGAATTATATTTTCCGAATCAAGATCAGGTTACACTTATGGATTTACAGAAGGAAACCGGTTGGTTGGATATATGTTTGTGGAACGAGGCCGAATTTGAGGCAGTATGTTTGTTAATAGAGAGAAAAGGATACATATCTATCGACCGTCAAATGCAGCCCTGGATTATTGAAAAACTAAGTAAAGCGGAGGAAATATGGTCACATATTTGGGATGATCTATAAATCGGGGGGGTTAAAATGAAGTTCGCTGATATAGTTTCATTAAGGGATGACCTGTTGTTTAATGGAGCTGTTCAGATTGGTTGGCTGGAGCATGATTTGCCCCAAGCTGAGAAAGCAGCCAAACACTATGTTTTTCATGGACCTGATTACCATGGTGTCAGCGAAAATGACTACGATGGAAGCCACCGTTTGGTAGACACCGCCAGTTTCACCCTGGATATTCTACGACGGATTTATGGGGATTCTACGGACGAGCCTTTTGAATTAGCTATTGCCGGTTACGGAACTGGAAAATCTCACCTGGGTGTTACACTAGCCTGCCTGTGTTCCCAGCCTAAATCAGCAGTTTCAAAAGAAATATTGCAAAATCTGAGCATGGCTGACGCTACCATTGGTCGAGAAGCACAAGGTCTTTTTAAAAAATCACAACCGTTCCTGGTTGTAGCCCTTAATGGAATGCAAGACTTTGATCTCAATAGTGAAATAATACGCCAGGTTTTAAGAGTTCTAAACCAGGAAGGGCATGATACGTCTGTTTTGGAAAACCTGCGCCCGCGTTTCCGAACTGCTCAGGTCTTTACCGAGTCATTTTATGAAACATTAAAAAGCGATTATCAGAAACAATTTGGCATGGAGAACAGTTTTGAGAACATAATCGAATCTCTAAAAGGCCAGGATGAGGATACATTCCACCGGGTGAGCTTAATATATGAGCAGAAAATGGGATCGCCAATACATGCTGTAGGTCAAGAATCCTTACACGATTTCATACGGGTCACTAAAGAAACGTATTGTGGCCCAAAGAAAGCATTTGCGGGTATATTGATCATTTTTGATGAATTCGGCAGGTATTTAGAATTTTCGGTACAAAAACCTCACGTTGCTGGTTCGGGTGCTCTGCAGCAATTGTTTGAGTGTGTTCAGGCTAATGGAGATGGGGTCTTTTTATTAGGATTCATCCAGTACGAGCTAAAAGCATATATATCCAGGATAGCTCCAGAGCTCCGCGATGATTTGAATCGTTATGTTACCAGATATGATGCAGTTAAAAAAGTAAGATTATCCACTAACCTGGAAACCCTAATCGCTAACCTACTTGAGAAACGGGATCAGGCCAGGTTGGAGGAACAGCTGACTGCCATTCAGGGGATAGATGATATCCAGAAGAACATGCAAGCCTGGTTCCCCGACCTTGGCAACTATTCCTTGTGGATGGGAAAAGACAGGTTTAGAAAAATCGTGGTTGAGGGATGCTGGCCTTTGCATCCCATTTCAACCTGGATTCTATATAAACTGAGTTCTGCTGGTAAATCATTGCAACAACGGTCAGCACTTTCTCTTCTTGCAGAAGTCTATAGCGATTTCAGTAAAGGGACTATTGAACCAGGCAATATGTTAGTGCCAATTGACTTTTGCAGCGAATCGTTGATCGGGGAATTCTTAGCAGCGGAACGATATGGTCAACAAGGTGCTACGGCCAACGCCTACGAAACTGTTGTAGCTAAATATGAGTATCAGCTTAGGACCGAAGAAAAACTAGCGCTTAAAGCAGTGCTGCTATCCACTAAAATAGGTGTAAAAGTAGAGTCGAAAACCGATTATTTGGAGTTGCTCAGGCAGTTTAGTGGCCTTGATTTAGAACTTATAACTGAAGCAGTCGGATCATTGGAACGGGAATATGGGGTACTTGAGTGGAACGATCAGTTGCGGCAGTATGAGATCGTTGGCGAAGCTGTACCACGAAGAACATTTTTGGATCACTTAGAACGAAAAGCCGCCTTGGTTGATTCTGATCAACGGGCTAGCATTTTTGCTCAGAATTACCGTAAGTGGAGTGGACAAGACCTTTACAACACTGATTTCGGAACTAAAAACAATATTGCTACCCGCGAATGGGATTATAAAATCCAATTCTCAAATGTTTCCATGATAAAACTACAGATCGACTACGCCGTAAAGATGTGGTTGGAGGCAAGAGAAATCGATCAACCCAGGGGGTATCTGATTTATTGTTATGTAGGACCTGAAAGTAAGTTAGATAATATCAAAGACATGGTAGCCGGATTGCTCCAAGACAGCCTTGGCGAAAACAATGTTGACTGGGAGATAGGTGCTCCTATAGTTGTAATATTGTTGCACGATGCTGATGGCTACCTGGGGCAACGTGTAGCTGAACATTGGGTTCTAGAGGAACAAATGAGTGATGAGGAAAAGGCCAAGTTCCATAACTTTATCATGGATAAAAGCAACAGCCTCAAACTTGATATGGAAAACCATGTTTCTAAACTAGAGAGGGAACGATATGTACTGGTTGCAACAGCTAAACCCATACAACCTACCCGCCTGTCTAACATGCTTTATCAGGTGTTTGACGTTATCTATTATGAGAGAACACCTTTTCCCTTTGATGGATTTAGCACTGCACGGGGAAATGCGGCTAAAGATTGTCAGACTTTTACCAGACAATTCTTTCTGGGCTTCTTGGATCGTAACTGGCTTATGACACAGGCGGCTCAGCAAAAGAACCGTGGGGAAAAGGTTCTAGACAACGCCTGGGGGGTATTCGATAATGATGGTTCCTTGAGACTAAAACCGCGTGATGAATCGCTTCGCAAGATAATAGAATTACTTGAAGGTCTTTTGCAGCCTGCTGAAGATGATTCGGGCCCATTAAACCTTGGTTATGCCATGCGTCTACTTTGTTCTCCGCCCTATGGATTTAATATTGCTTCAGCCGGATTAGTCCTGGCCCTTTTCATTGGAAAACGGCGAAATAATCTAAATATGATACGAAACCAACAATTGATATCGGTAGAAGCCTGGCTTCCTGATGCCTTGCAGGGCAATTTTCTGAATCTGGTAATGCTCGATAAAACGGATGTAGTAGTCGTATCACAAGAAACGATTTCAGAGTGGGAAAGGCTGTTGGAAGACTGGGATACTGAGGAAACTTACAGCGGGAAAATTACCTTCCATAACAGAGCCCTTAAAATGCAAAACACAATTCCAATACCCCAACCTCTCTACTATAAATACGATAACTTAGCTAATAGAGCCAGGGTGGCTCAGGCTAAGATAAATGATTATGAAAATACATTGGATGATGCTGTTAATAAAATACATGCGGGTAGTGAAAAAAGTAAGCTAAATCTCTTGGCCTGGGGAGCCTTTATACTCAAAGAGCAACTATCTTCGATGGAGATGGAAAACACTAAATGGACCTCGGCTCAAATTCAAACCGTTCAGGAAAACCTTGCAAGTGCACGACTAAAAACACAGCAAATGTTTCCTAATTGGTATACCCGCCAGACAGTTCGTGGTATTGAAAACTTGAGTGACTTCAAACGCCAGATGTATTCTGTAGGGCGTAATTTGACCAGTTTAGGCCTGGATGAGGAACAGAAATTGTTAGCTGACCATGTGGAAAAGATAGAAAGTAATGTCAGGATTATTGAGGAACTTAAGCAGACGACCTCCAATATTAAACAAATGGTTGATAATAGTATTATTAATGATTCTACCACAATGGAAACCTTAAACAGCTGGCTGGAGCAGGTGCAGGTATTTGCAAGAGGGCTTGGGGACGCACGTATGAAAATAGTTGTTGTTGAACGTGATGTTAACGATGCTAAAAGAATGCTTGCCCTTTTCCAGAAGA
>JAAYCQ010000013.1 GCA_012729715.1 Syntrophomonadaceae bacterium | reverse complement strand
CTTAAAAAGCCGTTTAACACCTGGTATATATAGGATTCAAGTTTACCCAGGTTTTTATTTATAACCTGGTTTAACTGTTCGGGAGCATTTATCTGGTCAATCTTACCCGCCATTTCCTGAGCCTGCTGGGCGTAGTGCGGATATAATTTTGCCAATCCATTTAGCTCTTTAACCAGACCGGGAATAGCCAGGGCCAATATTAAGGCCAGGATAGCGGCTACTCCCAGGTAAAGTAGGACGATAGCCCAGATTCTTTTTAGACCTTTTTTTTCAATGTAGGATACCGGGCGAAAGAGCAGGTAAGCCAGGAGAGCACCTAGAAAGAAGGTTAGCAACACCTCCCTGACCAGATAGAGAAAATAGATGCTTATTATTAATACCAGGAAAAAGATTAGATAATGGGATAGTTTGCGGGAATTTACCTGCATTAAGATTCCTGCTTTCCAATGATGTCACCTAGTTCATCTTCCACATCGTTAACTATATCCTTAGCCTTGTTATATCTGGCCTTAACCTGATAGCTAGTATGCTTAATACCACTTTCACGATTAAGGTAGTAATAAGTAGCAGCCCCTCCGACAATAGCTCCGATAATAAAACTAGACGCCCGCACTCAACTCACCTCCCTTCATATATCTTAAGGGGACAGTTCTTTTCCTCTACTAACTACTTCCTCCCGGTCCCCGGCCTTTTATTTATGCCCACCCAGTTCCCGTTCCTTTAGTTATTGCACTCTGCTACACGGGACCTGTTCCTTTGTCCCATCATTAACTCTTATAGCAGTTCCGAGGATTTGTCCATGGCAACCAGGGTACCGTCTTCGGCAACTTCATAGAGATTTAGTCGCCCTTTATTAAAATTAAATTCCAGGAAACAATTCCAGCAATAATACTGCTCGTTACCCACCTTGCCAATCTGCATGCCGTTACACACCGGACACCTGATAATCATCGTCATTGCTCCCTTCATCAAACAAGACCGCGCTTTCGGGAGTCCTCCAGTTTATCTGTTCCAGAGGAACTCCCTCCCGTCCCTGCAGTATATCCTTGATAGCACCTGAGGATATTTCCACTCCCCAGACCTTCATACTGTCCCGGGAAAGGATAAAATCACTTACTGCACCCAGTTCTTTCCCCTCCCGGTCAAAAACGGTGTCGCCGATTTTTTTCTGATATATTGATAATTCTTCCCCGGCAACATAGGATTTAATACTGGCAGTGCTATTAATGGTGACTGATGCTTCACCTATTTCCAAATCCTGGCGCACTACCATGCCCGGGTCACCTTCGGCTATTTCTATGACCAGATAAGCCAGTCGGAAATCATCCCCGACTACCACCTTTTCCACCCGGCCAATAACCTGAGCACTGTCCCGGTCAAAGACCGGCAGGTTTTTTAAATTTCTAATCTTCATATCAATATTGTTACCCTACAGGAAAATAATAATGCAGGCTAAATGAGAGGTGGGAAGTGGGACGTTGGAAGTGGGACGTTGGGAGGTGGAAATGGGAGGGCGGGAGTAAATATGTCCGGGAAATATGTCCGGGGACTGTCCCCGGACATATTGCAATAATTTAACAACTTATGTACCTGGCACCGTTATGATGCCGCCGCCGAGGACGTAGTCGCCCAGGTAGTAGACTACTGATTGTCCCGGAGTAACGGCGCGTTGGGGATTATTGAATTCTAATAATACTTTATCCCCTTGCGGTGTGAGTAAAGCAGGAGCATTGGCAGCCCGGTAGCGAATGCGGGCTTCCACCGCGAGTGGGCTATCCATGCTTTCAAAATAAATGAAGTTGTTGTTAGAGGCAATTAAACTGCTGCTATATAGATGTTTTGAATCATCTAGTATAAGGCGGTTATTTTCAATATCAAGAGCTACAACGTACAGGGGGCGTCCTCCACTTATACCCAATCCTTTCCGCTGTCCAACCGTATAAAACGGTAATCCCCGGTGTTCTCCCAAGATATTTCCCTGCAAATCTACTACCTGACCAGGCTTAAACTGCAGCTTTCCCTGAAGAAAATCGCGATAATCCCCGGCAATAAAGCAAATCTCCTGACTATCTTTGCTTTCTGCCACTTTAAGATTTCTTGCCCGGGCTATATTTCTTATCTCTTGTTTGCTTAATTCCCCCAGCGGAAACAGGGTATGTCCAAGTTGCTTTTGATTAAGGCTGTAGAGGAAATAGCTCTGGTCTTTCGATAAATCTTTTCCCTTCTTAAGCAAGTAACGCTTTCTGGTGTCATCGTATTCGATCCGGGCATAATGCCCGGTGGCTACCATATCAAATCCCAAATCCAGGGCATAATCAAGCAGACTCCCAAATTTTATAAAGCGATTGCAAACAACACATGGGTTGGGAGTCTGGCCCCGCTCATAAACAGCCGTAAAATAGTTGATAACCTTCTCCTGGAATTGTTCCTGCAAATCAACTACCATATGGGGGATATCCAAAACTGCAGCAACATCAGCGGCCTGGGTTGCTGCCTCAGTATTCCAATTAATCATGGTCAGGCCGGTGATTTCATGACCCTGTTCTTTTAGCAAAAGAGCGGCCACAGTACTGTCAACCCCACCACTCATTAGGACTGCTACCTTCAATGGTTCATCTCCTTAAGGCAAAATACCTTATTTTATCTTTTCCCAATATATATAACACCAAACCAAGGGGAACTTCAAGTATAGGCAAGAGGGGAAGCATTTATTGGCATGTGGTGCCAGGTTATTCTATAATTACTGCAAAGAGTTATGGATCTGGGCAAAGGGGAATTGGCAGATGGATCTTTTTGATTTGCAGTTAAATAAAATGAAACGTGATAATGCTCCGCTGGCTTATCGCATGCGTCCACGCAGCCTGGATGAGGTACGGGGGCAGGAGCACATAGTAGGTCCGGGATCAGTATTGCGAAAAGCTATAGAAAAGGATGAGCTCCACTCTTTTGTCCTGTTTGGCCCTCCGGGAACGGGAAAAACGAGTATTGCTCGATTAATTGCCGGTATGACTAACTCTCATTTTGAAATCCTACAGGCAGTAACCGGCGGAGTAGGAGATATTAAGAAAATTGCTGTTGATGCCGGACAGCGGCTGAAGTTCTACCAGCAGCAAACTATGGTATTTGTTGATGAAATACACCGTTTCAATAAAAGCCAGCAGGATGTATTGCTTCCTTTTGTAGAAAATGGCACTTTTGTTTTAATCGGTGCTACCACTGAAAACCCTTTATATGAACTTAATAATGCCCTGCTTTCCCGGCTACGGTTGTATATACTGGAGGCTCTAGATGAAAAGGCTCTCAACCAGATAATTATAGAGGCCCTACATGATAAAGAGCGCGGACTGGGTAGTTTAAATATCAGTATTGACCAGGAAGCTGTACGGTTTATAACCCAACTGGTTAAAGGGGATGCCCGCATGGCTTTAAACATTCTGGAAGCGACAGTTAATTCTTATGCCGATCAGGAGAAGGGTTTGCATATTGATGTTGGACTGTTGCAAAAGATTTGCGGCAAGCCCCTGCTTAAGTATGATAAAACCGGAGATTATCATTACGATACCATATCGGCTTTTATTAAAAGTATACGCGGCTCCGACCCAGATGCAGCTTTGTTCTGGTTGGCAGTTATGATTGAGGGGGGCGAAGATCCGAAATTCATTGCCCGCAGGCTGATTGTTCATGCCGCCGAAGACATTGGTCTGGCTGACCCTTATGCCCTGACCCTGGCTGCAGCTGCCGCCCGGGCGCTGGAGTTTGTGGGGTTGCCAGAGGCCCGCATCCCCCTGGCTGAAGCTACTATTTACCTGGCTACCGCTCCAAAAAGCAACAGCAGTAAAGTGGCCATCGATAAGGCTATAGCGACAGTACGAAGCAGCCAAAAAATAGTGGTACCTGCCCCTATAGCTGATACTTCTCATTCTAAAGCCGGTCTGCTGGGTAAAGGTAAAGGCTATAAATATCCTCACGATTATGGCGGCTATGTGGAACAAAAATATCTTCCCGATGAACTGGAGGGCAGCAGCTTTTATCAAGCGGGAGACAATGGTTACGAGAGGAAGATTAAAGCTTTTATGGCCGGTATTAAACCAAAAAATAAGCCATCCCCTTAATTGGGAATGGCCTGCTTGCGATTACTGGGACACGGGACCTGTCCCCTTGTCCCACTT
>JAAYCQ010000102.1 GCA_012729715.1 Syntrophomonadaceae bacterium | reverse complement strand
TGGGTAACGCTGTATGACCACGAAACTGCCTTATCTCTTTACCACTATCTACCTCCAACAAGTGAAGACTATAATCATCAGTAGTGGCCAGAATATAGTTACCGTCAGGACTCATACAGGCAGCAGTCACATGAGCATATTCAAACGTAAATCGTTGAACTTCCGCACCATTATTAGTATCCCACAGAGATATGCGTCCATCCATCCCTGAAGTGAGGACCTGATTCCCGCCAGGGGAAAAGCAGGCACTGGTTATTTTCCCCTGATGAGCCGGGATACTTCTCATTAATTTTAAAACCGGACTATGTGACAACTTCTTTCTATCGAGCAAATCATCCGCTAAAATTAAAACTTCTTCAATTTCTTTATCAGGAATAAGAGATTGTTCTATTTTGGCTAAATAGTTGTGGTAGGTAGAATAGTCAGCACGGCTGTATTCAAAGCTGCGTAAACTAAAGATAAAATCTTCATAGCTAGTTTCGCCAGTTTTCCATTGTATATAGGATAGATTAAATGCGGCGCGAATATTTTTAGAATCGTAACGGCGAGCTTCTTTCCATAAGCTAGTAGCATGTTCCAGGTCATTGGCTTTATAGGCAGCGACAGCCCGCTGACATAATTGAGTTGCCCGCATTTTCATTTGTTGCCGTATCTGAGGAATGAGGGTCATTAAAAAGTCGAAGTCACTATCCCTATATTCATAAAAAACTGCCGCAATCCAATCGTTACTATTTTTAATTTTGTTTTCGCATTCAGAACATACAACTTCTTCTGCAGTCTTATGAAGATAGTTCTTATGGCAAAGACTACAAGTAGATTGTTGGATAAAGTTATTTGCAAACCGGGTCATTTTCTATTTCCTCCCTGTCCATCCTTCTTTCCAGGTTAACCAAATCTCCACAATCCAGGTTAATTAATGTAGTTTTTTCCTGGGTTGCCGGCCATAATTGAACCAAAAAACCATCACTATCAATTTCTCTGATAGTAAGACAAACACCATTAACGGCAATATCTTCTCCCTGTTTAAGTCGGCTAAGTATCTGCCGTGGGTTAATCTTTAGGGTAATTATTGACTGCTTTTCCGGAGTAGTAATCTTAAAAACTACCTCTCCTATATCCTCGATTACACCAGTAAAGCGAAGCACTTTTTTCATAATCAATTACCCCTTTATTACTATACCCCCAAGTAGTGAATTTATCTAAGGGGTACATAAGCGGTTTCGGCCATAAACCTGCTATTAACTAAACGTTGTTCCCGGTAATAAGCATAAATAGATATTAAAATCAATGTATATAGGAGCCAGCGAACAAAATATGTTGAGGAACTGAGCAAAGTCAGTTGCAGGAGGCCGTGAGCCCCCATAAATACAGGTTGAAATATGTACCCAAGAACCAGACATATACCCTCGGACAGAATCACCAAGGCCAGCATAACTATTAAAAGCTCCAACTGTATACCTTTTGTAAGCCGGGCGGCTTTTTTTAGGGATGCAATAATACTATTATGGTCAATTATTAACACCGGAAGAGCTAGAGCGTATTTGGTGAAACAGTACAGAGTTACCAGTACTCCCCATATTAAAGCTGGCATATAAATATCATAAGCCATTAGTGGTGCTAAAAATGCAGGAGCCCAGGCTAGTAGAAGTATAGGAACCACTACCCCGAAAAGGCGCGGCCAGTTAATCAGACCGGCTATTAGTGAAGGAACAATAAGCGAGGAATTACGGCGATGGGAATTATGCATAGCATAGACTATGGCACCGGCACAAAATAATACCAGGAATATTTTAAATATCATCATAACAAAACTGGTACTGGCCGCCGAAGCCTGAAAATAATTATTCAAGAGTGGAAAATCAGCAGACTCAATTACATAGTGCTGCCATAGCCATGCTTCACAAAAACCAGTAGGCAGAGCTGCCAGAAGTATTATAAAACCTATAAACAATATATGTGAACCCCAGTATTGAAACACCCGCATGAGCAACCTCATACATGTATACCCCCAATTACTTATATATGCATTTTAACATAATATTACTATTTACTATCACAAATATTCCGTAATTTAGATAATATTTAAAAAAGACAGACCTCTATCCAACAAAAAGATAAAAGGTCTGCCCCCGTTGATAATGCCTTTTTTTATGATACTTTGAAAAGCAGGAAAAATCCAAGTGTAAACGTATAGCCTATAGCCAGCATAGCGATAGTACCTATAACCATCTTAATAAACTCTTTTTTATGATACCCTACAAACACGCTTTCACCTTCCCCTTGCACATTGCGAACAGTTGTTCTACAACCAGGATACAACAGAACACCTGTTCCGTCAAGGGGATTTTGCTATTTCCAATTACTTTCCTCGTTTTATCATAACCGGCGGATGGGGGGCTTTTTTGCGGGTAGGTTTGCGAGTAGTTTTTAAGAGCAACAGAAATATGATAATGGAGAATATCAGTAAATAGGTGGCAAAATCTTTTAAGCCATTTACCAAAAGATAGGCGGAAGTTAGTAAGGAGAAACCAAATACTATAGACCAGACCAGGGTGCGAGTAACCCGGGTGTTATGTTCTATGGCATCATTTATGTTATGGAGGGGATCAGTCAGGTTTAGCTCTCCCCGTTCTACTCTAATTAATGCTTTTTGCATTAGCGGCGGAATATCTAGCAAGGCGTTACCTATAAGCTTGCTGCGATCCTTAACTATACGGAATATACTGTCTCGCTCCGGTGCAATCTGCTTGACATAGGGTTTGGCAACATCGATAAAGCTTATACCCGGGTCTAAATCAATGCAGATGCCATAAAGGGTACCCAGGGCCCGGCCCAGGAAGGTAAAATTGGCCGGGACCTGAAATGGTTGTTCGTAAAGCAGGGTCTCTAAATCACGTAATAATGCCTGCAAGTCCAGGCTGGATAAATCCTGACCGCTACCCACCAGCTCCTCCAAGAATATACTGATAGCCCGGTTTAAGGCCTGGTTGTCATAATCATAGCGAATAAAGCCCAGTTCTTTCAGATATTCGGTTACCTGGGCATAATCGCGGTTAACCAGGGCAAATACCATTTCAACCAGGGTTTCACGTAAATCAGGAGTGATACTCCCAGTCATACCAAAGTCAACCATAATAAGCTTGCCCTCCGGGGTTACGAAAAGGTTACCTGGATGGGGGTCGGCATGGTAGAAGCCATCGATAAGCATTTGTTTAACATAAGTCTGCAGCAATTTGGCAGCTATAGCCTGGCGGTTAATTCCGCTCTGCAGCAAAAGCTTATGATCAGTAATCTTGATGCCTTCCAGGTATTCCATGGTAAGCACCCGGCGGGTAGTATAGTCCCAATATATTTCAGGAATAATAATATCCGGATCATCCTGGCTATTCCTGGCTATAGTTTCAGCACTATGCCCCTCATGGACGTAATCCAGTTCGTCCTGTACCGTCTCTTTAAATTCTATAAATATGGCGTCAAGGTCAATCACCTGTCCCCAGTTGGTAAATATCTTTATCAGTTTTATTACCTGGTAAATAGCCCGCAGGTCTATAGCTACCAGCTCATCAATATCAGGTCTTTGTACTTTTATGGCTACCTTGCTGCCGTCACTGAGCTGACCACGATGTACTTGTCCCAAAGAAGCAGAAGCTAAAACCTCGGAATCAAATTGGGCAAAAACCTCCTCCAGAGGCAATTCAAATTCAGCCTCTATAACTCCCTTGATTTCCGCAAATTCTACTGCCGGCACTTCATCCTGTAAACCAGCAAGTTCGTCTATACTACTCCGAGGCAGAAGATCTACTCGGGTGCTTAAAAACTGTCCCAGTTTGATTAGAAGTCCACCCATTTGCACAGATAGATCCCGAAAATATCTGGCTTGAGTTTTATATAATTCCTGGCGCTTTTCTTCTACCCAGGCATTAGTATGCCATATACGTTTAAATTTTAGGGAATAAAAAGCCCAGAATATATCTACAAAAAGTTTTATCACCATAAAAAATCTGAGCATACCGGAACGGCGGCTTATCTTCATCCTATAACCTCTCAATGCCAGCAAGTTTTATATATTATAACAGAGAAAAGCCGGGAATCGAAACCGACGCCCGGCTGCCTGGTTGGTATCAACTAGATTTTGAAACTAACAATAAAGCTGGTTCCCTCGGAGTTGGTCTTTACATCAATAGTAGCATTATGGCGCATAGCAATGCTATGGCACACGGGCAAACCCAGACCGGTTCCGTTTTCTTTGGTGGTAAAGAAGGGCCTATCGATTTTATCTATAATTTCGGGGTTTATGCCGCTACCCTGGTCAGCAACTTTCAGGAAAACGCAATTGCTGTTGGCATAGGTCTTGATAGTAATCGTTTTACCGGCTGGCATAGCTTCCAGACCATTAATCACCAGGTTGAGTATTAACTGGCGAATTTCTTTTTCATCCAAAAGCAAATCTGGGATATCTTTCAAGTCTAAAACCAGGTACTTATCCTGTTTGATAGCATCGGCTGCTATTAAAGGAGATAAAGTCTCAATTATTTGTTTTAAGTTTCTAGTTTCCAACGTAATTGTTTTGTTCTTGGCTAGAGACAGGAATTCACTAATTATTTGATTGGCCCGATCAAGTTCTTCAATCATCAGGCTAAAATAATCATGGTATGGTATTAAAAGCTCTTCCGACATAAACATCTGCAGAAACCCACGTACGCTGGTCATGGGGTTTCTTATCTCATGACCTATACTGGCTGCTATTTCCCCTACCAAATTTAGTTGAGCTAACCGGGCAATTTGGTTAGACATATGTTTGTGTTCGGTAATATCGTTAAATATATTTATAGTACACTGCTTTCCATCAAGTTCTATTATCTCAGAGGAAAGCAAGCCAGTTCGTTCTTTACCAAATTTGGTTTTAAGCTTTATCTCCAGATTACGTATGGAGCCATTCATGAGAATCAATTTTTGCACCAACATATGGTCTTCAGGATCAACCAACAAATTTAATTCATTAGCCGCTTTTCCAATAACTTCTGACCTGGTATAACCGGTTACCAAAGTAAAACGCTCATTAACATCCAAATATAGTCCGTCAAACGTAGTAATAATCATAATGTTAGGACTGGCCGCAAATGCTTTAGCAAACTTGGCCTCAGAAATCATCAATGCTTCCTCGGCCTTTTTAAGCTCACCGATATCCTGGATTATACCTATGGCTGCCGGTATACCGTCCAAGTAGATTAAATCAGATGATAAATATCCCCAGTAGCAATTCCCATCTTTAGTTAAAATCTTTGTTTCATAAGGAGGTATATATTCTCCGTTCAGCCGGGCCATATTTCTATCCCGGGTCATCTCTCGATAATCAGGATGAATAAAATTCCAGAACTCCGTATTAAGACATTCAACTTCAGAATAACCAGTAATACTTTCAAAAGTTGAATTAACATATACAAAGTAATTGCCCTGCAGTATATATATTAATGCGGGTGCATAATCCGCCATCTGGCGCAGGGTATTCCAACTTCGCCAGGCTGTTTTTTCTTGCTGCTTGTAGTAATCAATAATATTCTCCAGGCGATTAATTTCCTGCTGGAGTGCTTCAATTTCCGTTGGCGCTGTGTTTATGACCTGTTTCAAGTTGCCACCTCCACAACAGCGCATATTTATATTTGTAGATTAGGCAAGAAGAGCAAAATATCCTTTAGAGATAATGACATAATATGTCGAAACTAACATGTTCTGTAGTATTTTTTCTTTTTTTGTCTACGATTGCTGATAAGGTGACTATAGAAGTGGGGAGAAGGTTATATTTTAGGAAGGCGAATAGAACTAATCATAAATAGACTTAAAGCCAGTACCAGAGACAATATGATAAGTGGGTGCAGGTAGGCTGCCAGCAGAGACAATAATGCCAGTAAACCTCCAGCAATAGTTATAGGCAACCCTAAAAAATACTCACTAATATTCAGTACATTAAAACGCGCCAGGCGGTATGCACCACAAATGATGAAAATCAAGAATGCTGCCAGAGCCATAAAACCGTAATTACTGGCCAGCACCTGCGAGTAGAGCAGAACTGCTGGTGCTACCCCAAATGATACGATATCACATAAAGAATCCAGTTCCCTGCCTAAATCGGAACTGGTATGTAGCCTGCGTGCCACTTTGCCATCTAATCCATCCATCACTACTGCTGCTAAAATAAGTATGGCTGCCAGTTTATAATTGCCATTAATAGTATAGAGAATGGCTGTGGACCCAAACATAATATTTAAAAAGGTAATAAAATTGGCAGCTCTTTTAGTTACTAAACCGGCCAATGATGGTTTCCCCTCCCTTAACTATTTCCCCAGGCTGAACCAGTATTTCAGCACTAAGCGGTAAATACAATTCCGTGCAGGAACCAAATTTTATCAGGCCCAGTCGCTCGCCGCTTTGAACCTGGTCCCCTATTTTCAGCCAGCACACCAGTCTCCGGGCTACTATACCGGTGATTTGAACAACCATTATCTTTCCTTTATGAGAATGGATGCCGACGAGATTTGATACATTACTGGTACCGGCTTCTTTTTTATAAGCCGGTAGATAAGTACTTCCGGAGCGGGATAGCCATTCCACCTCGCCACTAAATGGAACCCGATTTACATGAACATTAAAAAGACTTAAAAAAATTCTTACCTGTATGGCAGACGACTTCAGGTACTGGTCTTCCCATACGGTACTAATTTCCATTATTTTGCCATCTGCCGGTGACAAAATAAGACCTTCATCAGCAGGTATACTGCGTTCAGGATTACGAAAAAAATAGGCAGCAAACAATGCTAGCCCCAATGGGATTAGCCAGTAGTAGTTATACGAGAGTAGAGCCAGCAGAGTGGCTAATAAAACTAATATACCTATATAAGGCCAACCTTCCCGGGATATGATAGAACTATGATTCATTTAACTTAACCCCAAATTTCCTCTTTAAAAATTCATATGAAGATGTTGCTGATACAATTCCTGTCTCCCCAATTTAACCGAAGTTTATTAATAATGCAATTAACTTTGACAAAATATTTTATAGTTGGTCTGGTTGTTATTATACAGGTCTGCTATAAGCCTGTCCCCTGCTTCATTAATAACCCCCACCGCTTTTTTCTTAACCGGATGATATACAAAAATTAAAGGTAAAGGTTGTTCCAAAAAGGTGAGGGAAATGGGGTCAAATATAAAATATTCCAGGTGCAAGTGTTTCCTTATATTATACCGGGAATCTGCCCAATCACCTGGAAGAGAGGATAGAAACGCCTGGTCTTGCAAGCGGGTATTTAACAAATCCCCGGCTCCGTCTGGCTCAAGGCGTTCAATGCCCTGGGGAAAAGGGTGGGGTAAATTGTGATACAAGAAATCATATTTTATTAATTCATTCCATTCCTTCTTCCGGTCAGGCCAGCGAAAGTTAAGAAAATTAAGTAAAATGTCATATTCCTTTACCCGGCGGTGACCCCGGCCAAAAAGCTCATTTTCCTCCCAGTAGAATGCCAAATCTTCAAAAAATGCAAAAGCATTGTCCTGGTAAACCGTATTAATGCAATATGCTATAGTTA
>JAAYCQ010000297.1 GCA_012729715.1 Syntrophomonadaceae bacterium | reverse complement strand
TTTGAATTGGCGCTACAGCGTCTTCTCTATATTGTCTAACTCATACCCGATTTTTTCATCTGAATACTGATAGTACTTCAGATGGTCGTCACGTTGTAACCTGCCAATCAGCATGAATGTGGGAATACTTTGCTCAGCGCAAAACTGCCGGATTTTTGGCAGTGAAAAATCGTTGGTTTTAACAAAGATATGATACTGATCTGGATCAATTAATGTATTCGCTGCAAACCTATCAGCTCGGTCTTCCGCTTCGTTTCTTGTAAACTCATAATCGATTAATCGATCATCAATATCTCCGTTTAGAATATGCCCTATTTCATGAAAAAGGGTAAACCAAAAGACATCAGCAAACTTGCGCCTTATGGTCATTATCAAGCTAAGGGTACCATCGTGGTTTCTTTTAATAACACCTTGAACTGGTGCCCCGGTAAAATGCCTAACAATGGCAAACTTAATCCCGCATTCAGCGAAAATTCTTTTTAGCTCTAAGCGGATAGGATCAACATCTTCAAACATAAGACTTCGAATTAAGTGCAGATTATTCTTCAGTTTATCGATATCAAGTTCTTGATTCACTTGCTGACGTTTGATCATAAGATCGGCAATTCTAAGCCAAGTAAACAGAACATATGGATCAATAGTATCTGCTACAGCCAAACGGTAAGCTCCGGCTTGAGATATTTCTGGAATGCGTATCAAACTGCTAATGTTTAGTAGTTTTCTCCACTCAATAACGAGCATTGATCCTTGAACATCAGGATTTATCAGTCCTATTTCCTGAACATATTCAGTTATGCTTTTTAACCTCTGTACAATACCCAACTCTTCCGCCGAAATTT
Organism: Syntrophomonadaceae bacterium; assembly: GCA_012729715.1. Classification (GTDB taxonomy): domain Bacteria; phylum Bacillota; class Syntrophomonadia; order Syntrophomonadales; family Syntrophomonadaceae; genus UBA4844. The sequence continues at coordinate 2,100 of JAAYCQ010000297.1, read as the reverse complement.
GGTTAACTTCTTCAAAATCAGCTATTTCCCTGTCATAGTTTGCTTGGAGATTGATCCAGAAACTAGCATCAACACCCAACGCATAGTCCAGTTTTTTGGCAAAGGACACTGAGATCGGTTTCAGACAATTCACTATGTTGCTGACATGCGTTTCAGTCACATCGGTTCTTATTGATAATTCACGCTGCGTCATTTCCCGGTCTTCCAGCATTTCCTTCAATGTTTCACCCGGATGGATAATAAACTCACGGGATAAGCCATTCATTCTTACTGCCATGATAATCCATCACCCCCTTAATAATCACCGTATCACAACGTTTTAAAACTTCAGGTTCAGTGCTTTCCGCATTAGGTCTTATAATCAGCCGGACATTGCCTGTAATCGTAACCCCATAATAACCTTTTAGGTTTTCATATAGAGGATGGGGTTTTCCAAGCCCTGTGGTCAGGTAGACGCTAAAGTTTACAGAAGCCTTCAACTGATCAATTCGTTTCTTTGTCGCTCTAGTTCTATCATTCCCAATCTCTCTTTTCATTAGCTCATAATCGTTAAAGATTTTCCGGATTGATTCGCTTTCGTATTCAATTAGCAACTTTTGCGACCACCACCCAACTTAACCAATTGGTTAACTTAACTAATTGGTTAAGTTAATTATATGCCAGTCTTTGCATTTTGGCAAGGAAACTTTTCGAAAATTAAGTCGTTTAATTTCTAACCCATTTCAAATAAGCAATATGCCTCTCTCATCATACACACTGCCACCATTATTGCCCCCATTTCGTATTGCCCTATCCAGCGTCATTATCGTTGCAACCGCCCCGTCAATCCGCTCGGTGCTCTTTTCCTTGTCGGGTTTGATATTGCCGGCTGGATCAGTACGAATAAAAATGTTATCCATCATCCAGCGCAGAACAGGCTGACCGCCATGGGCTATCTTTTCTTCCAGGGTTAATTTCATCAGTTCCTTGGTTGGAGGTGACATATCCTTAAAACCCTGGCCAAACGGTACTACCGTAAAACCAAGTCCTTCCAAGTTCTGAGTCATTTGTACCGCGCCCCAGCGGTCAAAGGCAATTTCTCTGATGTTGTACTGGGTGCCAAGCTCCTCAATAAAGCTTTCAATAAATCCGTAATGCACCACATTGCCTTCCGTAGTTTTCAGGAACCCTTGTTTTTGCCACAGGTCATAGTTCACATGATCGCGCCGTACCCGCAGGTCGAGGTTTTCTTCCGGTATCCAGAAGAAGGGGAGAATATGATATTTATCGTCTTCGTCAGCTGGGGGAAAGACCAGCACAAAAGCTGTTATATCGGTTGTACTTGATAAGTCCAGCCCGCCATAGCAGATACGACCCTTAAGACTTTCCGGATCAACCTTGAAAGCGCATTTGCCCCATTTCTCCATAGGCATCCAGCGAACCGCCTGTTTGACCCATTGGTTAAGCCTAAGCTGCCGGAAGCTGTTTTCCTCGGCGGGGTTCTGTTTAGCACTTTCGCAGGCGGCTTTAATCTTGTCGATGCCCACGGTTATACCTAACGATGGATTGACTTTTTTCCACACTTTAGGGTCAGTCCAGTCGTCAAATTGCTGAAATTCGCAGAAGAACGAGGTGCAACCTACTTTTCAGAGCAGTTGGGGCTGGATTTTCTTGAAACTCATTTTCACATATTGCGAAAAGATCTTGACAATACTCTGTCTCAGCGAGATGTTCAGGATATCCGTGTTGTGAGGATGATCGGAGATTTCCAGCTTCATCACGTTGTGCTGAGGCGGTACTACAAACACCATGTACTGCTCACAGATCCGTATTATGTTGTCGTCAGCGCAAATTTTAAGCGCCATTGCGAACACAAGGGATACTCGCCTGTTACGGTTGATCACTATGTAAAGTTGTCAGCGCGATTTATGGATTATCTTCTTGCTCAAGGCATACACGATTGCAGCCAAATCACTCTGCCGCTTGACGTGCCACGTGCCAAGGGGACGGGGGTGTTGTCACATTTATATCCTTGTAACAACACCTCTATTAATTCCAGTTAATCCGCATCGATTAAGCGTTGTTTTTCTTCTTTCCCCAGATACAAATCTGCATTTAGTC
>JAAYCQ010000101.1 GCA_012729715.1 Syntrophomonadaceae bacterium | reverse complement strand
TAAATTCACCCCAGGCCCCTATTGTTATACTGGAAAGCAGTTTTAATCCGGCATTGGCTACTGATATTATTCATCCCGGTCTAAAAACCCTGGGAGTAATGCTTCCTTATACTCCCATACATTATCTGCTCTTTGATAACGATCTTGATTTGTTAATAATGACCAGTGCCAATATAAGTGATGAACCCCTTATAATCGATAATGATGAAGCTCTTAATAAATTAAAGGGAATAGCCGACTATTTTCTAATGCATAACCGGGAAATATATAATCCCTGTGATGATTCAGTTATGATCGTAACCAAAATCAATACCCCCCATTATTTTCGCCGGGCGCGTGGTTTTGTACCTCTGGGGATCCAGGTTCCACCGTCTACACAGCCGGTTCTGGCCGTAGGGGGGGAGATGAAAAATACCTTTTGCCTAACCCGAGGAGGAGAAGCATTTTTAAGCCAGCACTGGGGAGACTTAAACCATTATCTGAACTATCGTAATTTTTTGAACGGCATCGAACGGTTTGAAAATATGCTCTCGGTAAAGCCCGAAGTAATAGCTCATGATTTGCACCCTAATTATCAGACTACCCGCTGGGCCAGGCAGCAGCAGGATTTTAAAACTATTGCGGTCCAGCATCATTTTGCTCATATGGCTGCTGTAATGGCAGAACATCACCTGCAAGGTGAAGTATTAGGATTAATATGTGATGGCACCGGATGGGGAACTGATGGGGCTATATGGGGTTGCGAGGTTCTTAAGGGTGACTACCGTAATTTTGAGCGCCGCGGGCATTTAAAATACCTGCCCTTATCGGGCGGCGACCTAACCGCCCAAAGGCCTTATCGTATGGCCCTGGTATATCTGCTGGCGGCTTTGGGTGAGAGTAAAGCCTTGCCGGTGGCCGAAAAATATCTGCCTGATTTAGCTAAGGCCGAGAGGGATTTGATGCTTACCCGTATAACCGGGGGTAAGGAAATCTTAACCTCCTCCTGTGGCAGGCTGTTTGATGCTGTTGGTGCCATGCTTGGTATATGTCCTATTAATCATTACGAAGGTCAAGCGGCTATTGAATTGGAAGCATATGCTACCAAAAAAGCAGGCATATATAGTTATAATATAGATTATGAAGAGGATAGGTGGATAATGAATCCGCTCCCCATGTGGCCTGAACTGCTGGCTGATTTAGAAAGAGAAATACCGGCAGGGGAAATAGCTTATAAATTTCACCTGACTATGGTAGAGATGTTTACAGACATCCTGCAAAAGGTACGGGAAGAGAGCGGACTAAACCGGGTAGTTTTAAGCGGGGGAGTGTTTCACAATCAGATACTACTGGTGGAACTGCTGCATTCCCTGCAGGCCGCCGAATTTGAAGTTTACCATCACCAGCAGCTGCCGCCGGGAGACGGGGGCTTATCGCTGGGTCAGGCTATTATTGCAAGTGAGGTGATTTCCTAATGTGTTTGGGAGTTCCGGCTAAGGTTGTAGAATTTGTTGAGGGTCAGATGGCCGTGGTAGATGTTGACGGCAACCAGGTAAATATCAGTATCCAACTGGTTCCGGACGTTAAGATAGGGCAGTATGTTCTGGTTCATGCTGGTTTTGCCATGGATATTGTGGATGAGGATTGGGCCAAAGAAACCATGCAACTGCTGAAGCAGCTGCAGCCTCAGCCTCAGTAATTAGGATTATTAGACGCGGAATACGCGGAAATATTAGGAATATGCGGATTCAAATAATTTAATTAGAAAATAGCGTGCTGGTGAAGCTTCACCCTAGACGGATACACGGCAGCCTCCGGTGGGAAGTGTAGGGAACGGCCCCTGTGCCGTTCCGTCATGTTATCGTAATACCGGTGCAACTATTTTCATTGGTGATTGTGTGTCTAGCAACCATGACGGGTTAATTAGAAAATCGATTTTTTAACGCTGAAGGACGCAGACCCTTCGGGCACAGATTAACGCGATAATAAGGGTGCAGGATGTATTTCAACGATACTAGTTTTTATTGGAGTGGGGGATTTTTGCAGTGGAATCAAACAAAGACTATATATCTTCTCTGCTTAAGGATATTCAAGCGGAAACCCGGGAAGTTGTCTTAATGGAAGTTTGCGGCACCCATACTATGGCTATTGCCAAAAGCGGAATCCGCAATCTGCTACCGCCTAACCTCAGATTATTATCCGGCCCCGGGTGCCCGGTTTGCGTAACCGCCCAGGGTGATATAGATGCAGTTATAGACCTGGCCGAGAGGCCGGGTATCGTTCTGGTGACTTTCGGGGATATGATGAGAGTGCCGGGAAACAAGAGTTCATTGCAGGAAGCCCGCAGCCGGGGAGCAGATATACGGATAGCCTACTCGCCCCTGGATGCTGTCGAGATAGCCCGGCAGAATCCGGAGAAAGAAGTAGTTTTCCTGGGGATTGGCTTTGAAACTACGGCTCCGGCAGTAGCCATTAGTGCTGAAAAAGCATTACAGGAAGGGCTAAAAAATTATTCGGTCCTGTCCTTGCACAAAGTTGTTCCTCCGGCTCTGGAAGTTATCTTTTCTGACCCTGATATTAAAGTAGATGGGCTAATCTGCCCGGGGCATGTTTCCATTGTGATTGGTTTAGAGCCCTATATTAAGCTGGCCCAGAATTATCATCAGCCCTGTGTAGTTACCGGTTTCGAAACCCTGGATATACTGGAAGGCATAGTGATGTTATTGCAGCAGGTACGTCAGGGACAAGCCCAGGCGGAAATCCAGTATAAGAGGGTAGTAAGGCCGGAAGGTAATTTAGTGGCCCAGGAAACTTTAAAAAAGGTTTTTACAACTGTTGGCGCCCGTTGGCGGGGCCTTGGTTTTATTAATAATAGTGGCCTGGAATTTAGCCAGCAATATGAAGAACTGGATGCCCGCAAGAAATTTGCTATACCTGAATATGAAGATATACCTATAAAAGGTTGTGCCTGTGGAGACGTTTTAACCGGCAGGATAACACCCCATGAGTGCCCTCTTTTCAGCCGGGCATGTACACCCATAAACCCCATAGGACCGTGCATGGTTTCCCATGAAGGAGCCTGTGCTGCCTATTACCGCTACAAAATAACCTAGTGGGACACGGGGACAGGTCCCTTGTCCCATCAAAATGGGACAAGGGACCTGTCCCCGTGTCCCGCTTCTAATTTAAAGGAGGAAACAGCAGATGAAAGCAGAGCGAGTATTAATGGCTCACGGCAGTGGGGGATTAATGAGCCAGCAGTTGATAGATGAAGTATTTAAAGAAGCCTGGAAGAACGAGTATCTGGAGGCCATGCTGGATGGTGCCCTGATAGATTTACCGGCGGGACGCATAGCCATGTCTACTGATTCCTTTGTCATAACCCCCCTGTTTTTCCCCGGAGGAGACATAGGCAAGCTGTCCATTTGCGGCACGGTAAACGATTTGACGGTCTGCGGAGCTAAACCCCTTTACCTATCTGTGGCTCTTATCATTGAAGAAGGTTTGCCTATGGCTGATTTGCGTAAAATCGCTGCCTCTATGGCACAAACCGCTAACCAGGCCGGAGTAAAACTGGTTACCGGCGATACCAAAGTAGTGGAAAAGGGAAGTGCTGATGGTATATTTATTAACACCACTGGTATAGGGATAATACCTGAAGGAATTGACTATCGTCCCCAGCGGATAAAGGCCGGTGATCACATTATTATTACCGGTACTATAGGAGACCATGGGCTCAGTATTCTGGCGCAACGTGAAGGGCTGCGCTTTTCCACCCCGGTTACCAGTGATTGTGCACCCCTTTTCGCTATAGGCAGGGAACTGGAACAATACCAGGCTGATGTCCGTTGTATGCGGGATCCCACCCGGGGGGGACTGGCTACGGTTTTAAATGAGATAGCCGATCAAAGCAGCCTTAACATAATCGTGCGGGAAAAAGATATCCCTGTATCCCCGGTAGTTAGTGGTGCCTGCGATATGCTGGGTATGGACCCCCTGTATATGGCTAATGAAGGCAAAATGGTCATATTTGTCGCCCCGGAGAAGTCCACCCAAATAATAAAGACCCTGCATACTATCCCGGAATGTCAGCAGGCCACCATAATAGGTGAGCTTCGCAAAGAGCCAGCCGGGATGGTTTTGATAGAAACAGAGCTGGGAGCGGAACGCATTTTAGGTACCCTGGAAGGTGAACACGTTCCCCGTATCTGCTAATGGGACAGGGGGACAGGTCCCTTGTCCCAATTCGATGGGACAAGGGACCTGTCCCCCTGTCCCCATGGAAGGCGAGCACGTTCCCCGCATCTGTTGATACGCGTGTTACACTGAAAAGAGGATAGAGGCTTTATGTGTCGAAATTATTCTGATAAAGGTGGAATGAGGTGATTAGTTTTGCAGATGTTATCGTTAGATAATTTCCGTATGATCGATCGTAACAAAGCGGCGGGAGCAGCACAGTTTCAAGATGGGGAAATAAACACCGAGGTGGAACTCATTTTTTATTTGCAAAGTAATTATTGTGTAACCATAAAGGTTGGCCGCCATGATAAAACCATTTCTCAGGAGGAACTGGTTGAATACGTCCATGAAAACAGGGTGGAGCTTAAGAAAATGGTTGCGCCCATGATACCTCCGGCCCGGGAAGCAGCCCGTAAGGCATGGGAGGAACAATTCCAAGGATAATTCTTAAATCAATAGTGCAAGTAAAATACCGGTTAGAATGCCTGCTCCTAGAATAATCAAAGCTGTTTTCTTATCCATCAGTTTACCAGTAAGCTGACCAAGTTTTTCCCGGCCAAAATCCCCGATTAGTAATTGAATTTTATTATTAGCATCAATGATTATATTAGGCTTTTTATCATTAGGCATAATCAACACTCCCCCTGGCCGTTATATTTTTTTATTACCGCAATACATAAGAAATCAGCCGCCAGTAACAAGAGGTATAGCCCCCAAAACACCAGGGAATCAAATATTCCTTTAAATGTACCATAAAACACCATTGCCAGGAGGAGAAAAGTAAGGAGAATAGCTAACAATTTAAGAGCTTTTAACATACTAACAACTCCATTTTACCAAAAAAAGATAAATAGAAAACTTTATTTAGATTATAACTCTTTTAGGATATAAATATTAATATAAACCAGATTGCTTATCCTTGCAGCGATTCACCCTTTATGGTACAATTTTACCTTGTTGGTGCTTGATGAGCTAGCTGGAAAAGGGGTTTTGGATATTTCATTTGACCCTGTGGTTGTTTTTTAGGTTGCAGTTCACATATAATCTAGGTAACAAGAGTACAATTTAATGTGTACAATTAAAGCAAAGGTGATAACCTAGTAAAAACAACTTACAACTGAATAATTCCAGGTTTGTGGCAAATAGATGCGGAGGTGATGCCAATGAAAAAGAAATGGGGCAAAGGGGATCCGGTAAATCTCTCAGATTTGCTGAGAATTACACCAGTAGCCAACGAAATCATGCAGCTCAGCGAGGAACTAGAAATGAGTACCACCGATGTAATGTGGATAGTAGCCCAGATTATTGATAATGGCCAAGAAGTAAACTCAGCGCAACATGCCCAGCCTGTGAATGAAGATGATTTGTTTGATGATGACTGGGATGATATAGATTTGGAGAATTTGGAGGAAGATATGGATCAGGCCATGTACCTGGTCAATGTTCGTATCAACGGGGGTGGCAGATTCCCGGAAATAGGCTTTAAGGCTGGCATCAATGACCGTGAGGATATAGCTTATTTCTTTGATATGGTACTGGAAATGCTGGAAAAGCTGGACTAAGTAAAACGAAGGTTGGCCCGGGTAATCCCCGGGCCTTCTTAAATGTTAGGGGCTTTTTATTGCGTTAAAATAGAGGTTGACTCAGTGTGATTAAATGGTGACTCCTGAAACCAGGGGAACCTAAAAGAGAAACTTTTTCATTTAGTATTCAATCATGGTAGCCTTGCTATGTGCCCGCTATCTCTGTAAAATCAGGTAAGAAAAGAAAATTAAACCTGCTTCGGTTAATGAAAGAGGTGTTTTCTTATGCAGGGAAACATTATTAATCTCATATGGTTGGGAGTCGGATTAGGACTGGGAGCATTAATTTGCTATTTGCTCTTAAAGAACAGGTTGCAAAGCACCTATAACCGGGATATCAGCCAGCGTGAGGCTGAGGATGCGGTGTTGCGGGAAAGACTGCAGAGCCGGGGAGAATATATTCTGGAGCAAAAATCCAGGCAAGAGGAACTGGAAACCAGGCTGGGTGAACTTCAAAACCAATTAGCTAATGAACAACAGTTAAAATCTGCAGCGGAGGAGAAGAGTAAACGGGTAAGCGAGCTGGAAACAGTATTAACGGAGAAAGAGCAAAGAATAGCGGAGTTAATTAACACTAACATTTCTTTCCGCGAAAAACAGACCGAATTGCAAACCAGGATGGAAGAAGAGGCCCGGGCCATGGAGGAGAAAATGGTAATCCTGAATGAGGCTCAGGAACAGCTGGCCAGTGCTTTTAAGGCCCTATCGGCGGAAGCCCTGAAAAGTAATAACCAGGCCTTTTTGGAACTGGCTCAGACTACCCTGGAGAAATACCAGGAAGGTGCCCGGGGTGATTTAGATAAACGGCAGCAAGCCATTAACCAACTGGTAGAGCCCTTAAAGGAATCACTACAAAAAGTTGACCATGAAATAAGAGAACTAGAAAAGGTTCGCGGTACCGCTTACGTCGGTCTTAGCCAACAGGTAAAATCCCTGGCCGATACCCAGGTGCAATTGCAACTGGAAACGGCTCAATTGGTTAAGGCCCTGCGGATGCCCAGCGTCAGAGGAAGATGGGGGGAAATCCAGCTTAAACGGGTGGTAGAGATGGCAGGTATGGTGGAGCACTGCGATTTTTATCAGCAGCAAAGCAGTGATAGCGGGGAGGGGCGCCTGCGACCCGATATGCTAATCAGGTTACCCGGCGAACGCTATATAGTAGTGGACTCGAAAACACCTCTGCAGGCTTATCTGGAAGCTCTGGAGGCGACTAATGAAGATGGTCGGGTGCAGAACCTGAAAGATCACGCTCGCCAGGTTAAGGTGCACATAAACCAGTTGGCCAGTAAAAGTTACTGGGAGCAGTTTAAACCTGCCCCTGAATTTGTAGTACTGTTTCTGCCAGGAGAGTCATTTTTCAGTGCGGCCCTGGAACAGGACCCGGAGCTAATCGAGTATGGTTCCCAGCAACGGGTAATCCTGGCTACTCCCACCACCTTGATAGCGCTCTTACTGGCAGTAGCCTATGGCTGGAGACAGGAAAGCATTGCGGAAAACGCCGAGCAAATAAGTGAACTGGGTAAAACCCTATATGAGCGTATCAGCGTTTTAGCCGGCTATTTTAATAAGTTGCGAAGAAGCCTGGAGCAGTCTATCGATGCCTACAACAGCGCAGTAGGCTCCCTGGAAGGTCGGGTATTGGTAACAGCTCGTAAATTTCGGGATTTGGGAGCAACCACCAGCAATGATATCCCGGTTCTGGAACCAGTCGATAAAATCCCACGCCAGCTAGTGGCACCGGAACTGGAGCAGGAAGAGGCACAAAATACGGTGGCCTGCACGGATGATTAGAGGAAATTTACCATATTTTCTAAATTTTTAGAAAACTCCTTTGATTTAATTGAATTATAGTACTATAATTATTCAAGGGAGAATATATTTATATCTTAGTAGGAGGTGATAATTTGGATAAGAAGTTAATTGACCAGATCCTCAAGGATATCGGCCTGGAGCACATCGAGGAAGCTGAGATCAAAAGAGACGACAACGAATAAAAAGAAGCCATTTAAGACCGCGCTTAAATGGCTTCTTTTTTTGTGTACAAATCACTTCTTTTTACTCTTATCTTTATCCTTACTCTTATCCTTATCCATATCCCTATCTTGCTCTTTATCCTTATCCATTTCTTTAAGCAACTCGGAAACAGTTACAAACTCATATCCCTGCTGCTTCAGATTCTTAATTACGACAGGGAGGGCCTCATGGGTTTGTTTACAGGTATCACTGGCGTGCATTAATATAATATCCCCTGGGTGAACTCGTTTACTTACCCGGTCAATAATCGTATTAATCCCTGGATTCATCCAATCAAGAGAATCCGTTCCCCACTGTATAGCCTCATAATTACATTCATGAATACCTTCAATGACCTGCTCATTATAATCGCCATTGGGCGTCCTGATCAACTTAGCATCTACTCCGGTTACATCTTTAATGTTTTTGTGGGCCTTCATTACTTCTTCCTTAACTTCGGTTTTACTGAGGTTACTTAAATTAATATGGCGGTAGCCGTGACTGCCAATTTCATGGCCGTCTTTTTTAATCCGCTGCGCTATTTCAGGGTATTGCTTTACCCAGGGTCCGGAGAGGAAAAAGGTGGCTTTAACATTGTTTTCCTTAAGGATTTCAATGACCGGCATAGGGGTCTTGTTACCCCAGCTGATATCAAAAGTTAACGCTACGATTTTTTTATCAGTAGGAACCTCATAAATAGGTTTGACCCGATGATAAGCCTGTACGTACACTACACTGCTGGCCAGGACTACCAGCGCCACAATCCCGATTATAAAGATTTTAACCCGGG
>JAAYCQ010000100.1 GCA_012729715.1 Syntrophomonadaceae bacterium | reverse complement strand
GACTAACAACAATAAGTATTGGTTGGAAGGTGGATGGTGTCCGGAAGAATCATGGCCAGAGGGCTATCTTTTTGCAGTAGAATTGAAACGATTATTTACGGCAATACTGGACCCAATAGAAAGACTTGATCTGCTTATGACCGGATGTGTTATGCAGGTTTTACGTACTATTTGTGCCCAGAGCATTCGTTATGGAGGCAGCGAAACAGTCAGTAAAACACCGCTTGGTTACGAATGGATACTATCATCAGCCGGCTCATCAATTCAGCAGCGGCAAACCTCACAACGCAGTTTGCAGTATATCCAGGGTATTATACAAAAGGCCCTGCGGGAAGACGAACTACAAGCCAATGCCGGAATGAATCCCCGAAAAACTAAACAAGCTCTCTACAAAGAAGCAGATACCAAATATGGCTTTAAGCTTCTATTATCACTGGGGAAGAAACTGGGTATAATTGTCCCCTATACCGGTCGCGGAGCTCATTTTATCATGACTGATAAACTGATGCGTTATTTGGTGATAGCATTATTGAAACCCGGCGAGAGGGTTACTTACCAGGATTTTCTACATCGTATGTATCTGCATTATGGCCTTGCTATTGAAGGAATCCAACTAGCAAATGCTATGCAGTGGAGCGAATTGCCAGCCAATAATGCTATGCAGGAAAATAAACGATCCTGGCTGGCAGAAATGCTGCGAGCGGGAGGATTTCTAACTGAACTGTCGGATGCCTGGTCAGTGGTAAGAAATCCTTTTGACGCTAGTTAATGATTCTATAAGGAGATAGAAATATGCATTACTTGGCTCAAACCATATCAGACTATATTGTTGCTGAAAGTGAAAAACCGGGAACTTTCAAATTTATCCTTCCCTCATATCCAGCATATGTATTAGTGGACATTGGTAATATGCTTGATAAGTCGATTAGTAGTGTGGTAGACAGGAAGATTAAGTTTATTTATGGGATTGCTTATCGATTGGGACAACGCTGGCAGGATAGCAGTGATTTAAAAGAACAATCTGGTTTTAACCTTATTTGCCAAAAAGAATGGTACAACCAGGATAATAATCTGACCGTTTTACGTAACGAAATCAAGCCTTCGGAAATAGATACCTTAATTACAGTATTGGCTGGATATGATGATATAGATGATAAGGGAGGTCTTGGGGATTTCTTCCATATGGACCAGGCTTCTATCTGGGAAATATGCCTTAGAAAATCCTTTAAACCCTGGATTGAACTTAGTCTGAAGGATTGGATCAATCTTGACGACCATTCCTCTTATATTAAAGCTATGGATGATCTGTTTTCCTCGTTATATAACTTTGGTTTAGCTGATCTGCTCTCGATTAGTAAGTATCTGCAAAATCATAATTTTTCCGGTGTAAGCAGCGGGGTTGAAGCATATCGCATAATATTGGAGGATTTAAAACCGTTTGCCCTACCCAAAATGACTGGTTTGGAGAGTAAAAAGACCCGCAGGAGTTTTTCGGTTTACCAGTCAGCTGCCCTGCAGTTTTTTAATTACAGTACTTTTCTAAATGCTACTGAACGGGATAAGATCGTAAAACGACTATATAAATACCGGATTGACTCTAACCGTTCCGACCCCGATGCCGAACAATTAGGTGGATTTGATACGGTTGAGGAGTTTTTAGATACATTGGAGGATTATGTTGCTAATCGTTCTGAAGAATCGCGCCTGAGGTTGTATTCTGTTGATTTTATATATCTATATGAAAAAGTGTTAGGATACAAACCTAAAAAAGACGACCCTGCGCCACCCCCTACCCCGAAGGCCCGGAAAGTAAAAGGGGTAGCACCGGAGGTGTTTTTACATGCGCTTTGGTTAGCATTGGGGGATTTGCGTAAAGAAACTAAGCAACAAAGTATATATCTGCTAGAGAATATTAAAAAAATCTCCATCCGCAGCATCCTTTTCAAACATGATTTTGATGCTGGTGAGAATGAAGAAGAACATGAAATGGCTAAGGAATTTCTGCTTAAGGCATTAGGCGGCCTGGATGAGTATTTATCTAGTTCCATTCGTATACCTCGGCAAGATAGTGAAGATATGGGGGATAATTGGTCGCCAATAACCTTTGAATGGCAATTGTCTCCCACGAGCCATAATGATTGTTTGGAATATCTTAAGATTCGGACGGGAGAGCCTAATCTTAAATTTGAAATAATAATCAACTATGGGGAGTCAGATCCATTTAAGAGAGAGTTCATATGGATGTTACCTGAAAATCATCAGACTCGTTTCATGATAGATATCTTTAACTTGGCAAGGGATCATTATTTAGCAGGTGGAAATTCACTTCCTGCTTTTGCGGTGCCCTATATATCTGAAGTTTTCATGGCGCGTGATGAGGAAGAGTGTACTCGACTGCTCCAAAATGCGTTCCAAAAAAAATGTGAAGTCATTGATCTGCTGAATGTGGAAGGGCTTGGCAGCGAGGAGATATTAAAAGCGTTTCTAGATAAAATTTCTTATGCTTATCAAAACTTCCTGACCGAAATAAATAGCCAGGGTTTTTTTACTGCGCTGAATAGTAGCTGTTTGGCTTTAAATCAGTTTATTTATGAGGCCTATAAGAACTTCATTACTAACAGCAGCCGGAGTGTAGCTGGCCCTTTGTTGTGGAAGACGTTTATGGTGGTAAGCATTGATAAGTATTCATCCAAGCAGTGGCCCTGGGAAGAATACATGGATGCGGCAATAGTAACCCCATTACATCCAGTGCTGTTGGAAATGATGAGACATCAATACAGTTTCCTTTGCGATAGCTTCTGTTTTTATGCCGACATTGCCTTGCGGGCTCCCAATGAGAAGCTGTTCTCGGAGAAATATTGGTATAGAGTAACTGATTTATCAACTATGCAATGGCCCGTATTAGGAACTCTTGCCGATTATAATCAGACCTTGAATACTAATGTGCAAAGCTTTGGCTATATTCACTTAATTGGTGCGGCTGAGGGAGTTAGTTCGTTTCTAAATTCACGACTCCTATTTGAATATGATGATGAAGAGGATGATGTTGCTGACGAAGAATTATTCCGTGAAACGCAGGCATCTTCGTTAATTAAACAAATACTCAATGATTACCAGGCTCTTCATCCTTTCGCCCACGATGGTTTGACCATCGGAGCTTACTGCGGGTTGGAAATTCAACCAATTATTGCAGGTATTGATAGTCACCTGGCTACTCTATTGACACAACGGGAAGAGCCGTTTGCTCTACGTATTAATATTTTCTCCGATAGTAAGGATGATACTGCGGTGATGCGCTGGTTAAATGCCTGGAAGGACAGGTGGCAGCAGGCTGAACTATCTACTAGTATGAAGCACTACAGTAATTGTCGTATATCT
>JAAYCQ010000099.1 GCA_012729715.1 Syntrophomonadaceae bacterium | reverse complement strand
CTACTGAAGAAGCAATTAAAATGTGGGAAGATTATTTACAAACATGCCAGCAAAGCCTGGAATATCAAGTTGTTAAGGTGGAGATAGATCCAGAAACCGGTGAAATGGTAGTTATAAATGAAGACGGTGAAGAATTAGCTCTACCTTCTACGGAACTAAACATACCACAAATAAGCCCACTGGTAGATAGACTTTCCCGCTTATATTCAGCCGGCAAACTGGTTTCTTTTAACAAATTATCGAGGATTCCTCCTATCGATTGCCCGGCCCAAGCTGAGTGGTTCGGGCTGGACAGTTTGCGAACAGTGGGGACGGTTACAAGGGAAGTAAAATACCGTATATCGGCTCTTGAACCCGAAGCTTTGAGAAAGTTTAACAACTTTAAAACAAACGGAGCCACTTTGCTACGCCGTTTGGGTTTTTCCCTGGGTGATGGCTTGCACTGGATGCCGGATGCTATGATTGTTTTATTGCAAAACGAGTTAAATCGTATTACTGATGATGCTCTGGAATTAATATATAATTCTATGGGAATTAGAACCAGGCATGTTCCAGGAACTGACCGAAGAAAGGAAATTATTCGAGCTTTTATAAAACAACGGCAAGAAAAAATCGTTGGCGATGCCAACAAAATATATGAGGAATTCTTTCCCGGGGAAAAAATGGAGCAACAAGTAATTGATATTATTACTGGTGAACTGGAATTTCGATTAGAAAAGGTGTTAACCGGCAAGGTTTTTCCTGATGTGCTGCAGAATAGCATTGCATTTTCCTTCAACCCTGGCGCAGACCAATCGGTATTATTTGATCAACCATTTTTGCTATTAAAAGACCTGGCTTTATTTCCAAGAATGGTTTTAAGTGAAGATTACTATTTTCTAAAGGGTATTAGGATAGATACAGATGAGCTGTTGGAGGCAGTTGATGTCTGCAATGATCAAATTATCGCAGCAGCCGGGCAACCTGATGTGAAGGATAGGGCCCATAAGGAATTGTCGCTGCTTAAAGAAATCATTAATGCAGAAGTTTATAGCGAGGTTAAATGCCGTGCAATTTTCGCTGTGATGGACGGTATGCCTGAAGATAAAGTAAAAGAAATAATTAGCCAGGGATTGGTATTAGGTTGAATACAGGTGTTCGTTTTTTCCCCAAAAGAACTATTTCAAAAGTTGGATGCCAAGTGCTGACATTAAAAACAGCCATACATTTATCCTACCTCCAGGAACACAGGTATTTCTCAGCAATATCTATAGCTATAAATAAACAGAACCCCATAAAGCTAAGAACCACAATACCGGCATACATATCCAGATAATTCACCCGCAGCCAGGCATCCATAATAAAATAGCCCATACCATATTCGGTTCCATAGGTTTCGGTGAAAAATAATACGGACACGGCAGTTCCAAGAGCCAGGCGAATGGAGGTTAATACCTCGGCCAGTGAAGCCGGGAGTATTATCTCGCTAAATACTTGCAGCTTATTGGCACCCAGGGACTTGAGCGAACGGAAAATCTCCGGGGGGATGTCTTTGACTGCATCCCGGGCGGTAATTATGATTTGGAAAATTATGATTATCACTATCATTATGAGCTTGGAAGTTTCACCTAAACCAAACAATAGCATTACTATGGGGAGTAGAGCCAGTTTAGGAACCGGGTAGGTAAAGTAGACCAGGGGTGACAGGATTTTATCCACTTTTTCATAATAGCCCATCAAAAAACCCAAAGGGATTCCCAGCAACATAGCTATAGCGATTCCAGCCAAAACCCTACCGGTGCTGTATAGTACATGTATTTCCATTTTGGAGGCAAATATTTCTGCAATATTTATGCACACTGCCCATGGAAATGGGACAATGGGGAGTTTTAATAACCATGCTACCGCCTGCCAGAGAATAAGTACGACTACCAGGCTGTACAGTGCTCCCTGCCATTTCTCTTTTAAGAGCACCTTAAATCATCCTTTATCCAGTATTTTTCTAAGTTTCATGGACATATCGTAGTACTCGTCCCGGTATCTCAAGTTATCCAGTTGGAAACAGGGGTTATCTATAACCTTGAGTATTCGTCCCGGTGAGGGTGAGAAAACTACAATCTTTCTGCCTAAATAAAGGGCTTCGTCTACACTGTGAGTAATGAATATAGTAGTTACGTTGTTTTCTTTCCATATATTCAGGAAAAGCTCCTGCATTTCTTCCCGGCTTATTGCGTCCAGGGCGGAAAAAGGCTCATCCATAAGCAGCAAATCGGGCTTCAATATGAAAGCCCGAGCAAGCGCCACCCGCTGTTGCTGGCCACCGCTTAATTCTTTAGGGTATCTGTTTAAAAGATTATCAATACCTAATTTTCGGAAAATGTAGTTACTGTATTCCTCCACCGGTGGCTGGTTCTTTATTTTTACGCCCAGCATAGCATTCTGGTAAACCGTTTTCCAGGGCAGCAAGCCATAGTTTTGCAGAATCAGCCCGATGCGCTGGGATTTAGGATTAATAATCTGCCCATCTATAAGGACACTGCCGCTATAATCCTGTAAAATCCCTGATAACACATACAGGAAGGTTGACTTACCGCAGCCGGAGGGGCCGATAAAGGTATAAATATCTCCCTTACCGATATTTATATTTAGCCGGTCCAAGGCTAATATCTCTTCATTTTTGGTCTGGTATTTTACGGTCAAATCTTTGATTGCAATCACTTAACTATTACCTCAACACGCTATCATCAACCAAATCCTTATATTCATAATTCCCTTCAATGAGTCTTTTAGCCTGCATCCATTGTACAACATCAGCTACAATCTGTTCTTTTGGTTTTTCCGCTTTACTGTATTGCGGAAGCTTGAGAGAATCTTTTATTGCTGCCGGGAAGTTCTGTTCCTGGATTATAAAATCGCTATAACTCGAAACCGGTTCTGTTTCCAGATAAGCCACGGCATCATTATAAGCTCTCATAACCGCCTTGATTTCTTCCGGGTTTTCCTGCAAGCTTTCGGAGGTAAAGGCTATAGCCCCGGCCTTATTATCCATCTCATCAGTACTTATTAAGGCCTGGGCGCCATTTTTAACTGCCAGACCGGCCAAAGGTTCGGGCAATATAGCTGCATCAATTTTCCCACCCTGCAGCATTTCCAACCGGGTCGGTAGTGGAGGAATAGCCACTTTATTTATCTCCTCAGGTTTAATTTGCGCCGCTTCCAGCATTTTATCAGTGGTATATTCCATTATTGTATTGGTTGACATACCTACCTTCTTCCCTTTAACGTCCTTAAGCTCATTAATCCCTGAGTCTTTTCCGGCCAGGAGCTCAACATTGCCTTCGTTTTTGGCCACTATTTTTAACTTGATTCCGCCCTCATTGGCAAAAACTACGGCAATAACATCAGTAATAACGCCGTCTAATTTTCCACCCTGCAGGGCACTGTCTCTATCTTTGGCACTGCTAAAATGTTCAATCTTAACCGCTACACCCTCTTTTTCAAAATAGCCGTTTTTCTCAGCGATTATAAAAGGAACTGACTCCACATCGGGCATTACCCCGATAGTAATAGTCCTCTCAGGTGCAACCTGCCCAGATTCCGGAACCTTTTCCTTGCCGCAACCAATCAAGCTCAAACTACAAATGGCAATTAAAAGACAAATTAATAACCGTTTCATTTTTTCCTCCCCATCCCCTCTTGGAATTCAATCGAATTTCCGCCAACTTTTTCGATTATCTGTCAATAAGTTTAATACATCATTAGTTTTAAAACCACCTGAAAAGATGTTTTCACCAGCTTGCGAGTCTGGTAACCTGATACGATAAATGGAATATACCTCAAGCTAGGCATAGCTTTTTTATTTTGT
>JAAYCQ010000098.1 GCA_012729715.1 Syntrophomonadaceae bacterium | reverse complement strand
GAGGTCCATACTCCTTAACCAAACCCTTTACCAGGGGGCTTACCCCGGAGTAGTCCAACGTACTTAAAGATGCCAGTGAAATCTCCTCATAACCGGTACTGGCCAGCTGTGCGGCTGCCTGTTTTTTAAGAGTAGCCACACTGCGCTCCCGTACCGGGCGGTAAACCATACCGGCGTGGCAGAACCGGCAACTGCGCTGGCAACCCCGCATAACTTCCAATACCGCGCGGTCATGAACAATATCCATGTAGGGTACAATCGGTTTTTCCGGATAATAGGCCTGGTCCAAATCCTCTATCACCCGCCGCCGCACTTTGGCCGGTACCTCCTTGACCAGCGGTGACATACTCTTTATAGTACCATCGTCTTTATATTCTACCTGATAAAGGGCAGGTATATAGACCCCTTCTATCTGAGCCAGTTTTAGGAGCAACTCATTCCGTTCCATTTCCCGGTTCTTATAGACACAATCCAAAAATTCCAGGGTGACTTCCTCGCCATCACCAATAAGGAAAGCATCAAAGAATTCGGCAAAAGGTTCCGGGTTAAAGACTACCGGCCCACCGGCAATTACCAGCGGGCAACCGTTGGGACGCTCCCTTGACCACAGAGGTATTCCGGATAGCTCCAGCATATTGAGTATATTGGTAATTGATAATTCATATTGCAGTGAAAACCCAACTACATCAAAATCATTTAAGGGGCGAAAGGACTCCAGGCTATAAAGGGGTATGTTCTCCCGCCGCATAACCTCTTCCATATCAGGCCAGGGAGCAAAAGAGCGCTCCATCAGGTGATTGCTCTTTTCATTAACCAGACCGTAAAGAATCTTGCCCCCAATATGGGACATCCCTACTTCATAGACATCGGGAAAGGCAAATACCATTTTAGCCTGAGCCCCTTCCCAGTCCTTTTTTATCATATTAACTTCCCCACCGGTATAACGAGCCGGTTTGGACACCTGCGGTAATATATCTCGAAACAACCTGTCCTTCACTATCGATGCCTCCATATCTACAAGCGTTCTTTAAGTATTATACAAAAATGCCGTAAAATCAATTCTGATTCATACGGCATTTAACTAAACACACAATATTCTCTCATTGGTTGGGTATACTAAAACTAATAAGGAAGCCGCTTAGTTTCAGCGGGCCTATAGCAACATACCATCCAAAAAATATAAGAGGAGAGTTATTCCATGAGAGTAAACGACAGACATGTATCATTCTATTACGAAATGGATGACGACTACGGAGACGTCGTGATTGACCCGAAGAAGACTGCCCTTTTGATTGTTGACATGCAACATGTTTTTATTACCAGACCTACCATTGATAAGCCTACAGAGCGTGAAAAACATGATCTAATGAGGTGGGAGCCTTTTTACCGAAAAATTGATGATGTGGTTGTTCCCAACAATAAAAGATTGTTGGAGGCCTTTCGGGCAACAGGGATGGAAATTTGTTTTGCCAAAATACAGTGCCGGAAAAAAGACGGCCGGGATCGGTCTCTTGATCACAAAGCAACAGGCTACAATCAACTGCTGCTGCCTCCAGGAGATCCTTTGGCGGAAATTGTACCAGAGCTTGCACCGATGGAAGATGAGATTGTTGTAATGAAGACCACGGACAGTGCAATTACCGGAACTACGTTGCGGTTGATGCTTCACAATATGGATATCGATACGGTTGTGGTCACGGGTGTTCTTACCGACCAGTGTGTTTCGGGTACGGTGCGCAGCCTTGCGGACGAGAGCTTTAAGGTTTGGTTGATTGAGGATGCATGTATGGCGTCAACGGAACAGATTCAGGCGAACGAACTGGAAATTCTCAACAATATCTATTGTCACGTTATCGATACGGATGATTTGTTGCAAGCAATCGGTTATATTTGAAAATAGTTTTATTATTTTACACCCGGCACGTTGCACCTTTTCTTTGTAATGTGCGATGGACATGGTAGTTTCCCTGCCTGGTATGTTGATAGATAAGAATAATTGATATTATATATAGTATTTATCAAGTTCCCATTTCAAGGGATTTGTATCAATATATTCCCAAATTTTCTGGTATTCTGTTTCGTTGCGGATAATATGGTCATTGTACGATTTCTGCCAAATCTTTTTGTCAAATGGTGGGTATTCTCCCTTTTTAACAAAGTCAATATATAGTTTTGTGGTTAATGTTTTAAATCGTTTTATATATTCAGACAATGTAGGGAACGGCCCCTGTGCCGTTCCGTCATGTTGTATCAACATAATCGCGTGTAAGTGGTTTGGCATAACAATAAATTTGTCGATAATTATATCCGGATAAAATCCTGATATTTCTTCAAATTTATTAAATACCATTAAACCTGCATTGTTTAAAATCAAATTACTGTTTTCAATTCTTCCAAACAGAG
>JAAYCQ010000097.1 GCA_012729715.1 Syntrophomonadaceae bacterium | reverse complement strand
TTCTTTGCCTTGTTCTTGAAGGGATCTCCTTTTTGGGGAAAACTAAGTCCAAGAGTAATCCCGGAAGGGAGATGAATTAATGTTTGAAGACAAGTATCTAGTTTGTAAGGATTGTGGTAGCGAGTTTCTATTCTCAGCGTCGGAGCAGGAATTCTACGCGGAGAAGGGTTTCCAGAACGAACCGGGTCGTTGCCCGGATTGCAGGAGAGCACGTAAACAGCAGCGTAATGGGTATAGTTCTCGTTCCAGAGAAGATCGCCCGGTATTTACTACTGTCTGTGCTGATTGCGGTCAGGAAACTACCGTACCGTTTGAACCCAGTGGGGACAGACCAGTCTATTGTAGAGATTGTTACCAGGCGAGGCGTAATCGCTACTAGAATCGCTTCATTAGGAGCACTTTCAGAAGTATATTCCGAAAGCAAAGAGGGGTTAAAAATAGCCCCTCTTTTTTATTTTAACCTTCTTCCCACTCGATATCCTACAAGCGTGGTAGAAACCTTATTATGTATTAAGCAGACCTTTTTCCCGAATCATTACTAGGTCAGGCATAGTCCTATTAAACGAGGAAAGTCCTATAAAAATAGTGACAAAAGACTGATGAAAATATGCTGTATCCAGAGTAACCTGATAAATATAGATTTGTATTATATATATTATATAAATAAAGATATCTACTTTGGGCCTGGAGGGATTTCATGAAAAGGCTTTATACAGATGAACTACAAGCGGGTATGATAGTAGCAAGAACGGTTATGGGTACCGAAGGACGAACACTTATTACCCGGAATACCGAACTGACAGCAAACCATATTAATAAGTTAGTTGAACTAGGAATTGCTTCGGTTTTTGTTAAGGATAACCTGATCGATATTGAGGCACCAGATTTAGTATCAGATATGGTACTGGCAAATGTATCTTCTAACTTAAAAAATTCATTAAATGCATTTTCAAGCGGTAAAGAGCTGGAAATGACAGCTTTAAGGAAAAGCGTAAATCTTCTTATCGATGAGGTTGTTCTTAACCGTAACATTTTAATTCAAAAGGAAGAGATTCGCAGCCATGACGACTACCTTTTTTTCCACCCTATAAATGTCTCCATATACGCCATTATGACCGGTCTAACCCTGGGTTATCCTGAAAGTAATATAGTGGATCTGGGATTAGGTGCGCTCCTACACGATATAGGTATGTTTACCATTGATCGCTCCATAATCAATAATCCCGGTGCTTTAAACCAACAGGAAATGGATGCCATAAGAGAACATCCGGCAGCAGGTTTTAATATTCTGCGTAATTACCGGGAGTTATCCACTACTTCAGCTCACATTGCCTATCAGCATCATGAACGTGTAGATGGGGCCGGTTATCCCCGGGGGTTACTGGGGAAGGAGATAGTAGAATATGCTAAAATAACAGCAGTGGCTGATACTTTTGATGCGGTTATATCTGACCATCCTTATCGAAAGGCTTATTCAACCACAGATGGTTTAACCGTATTGAAAGGTTTGCAGAACACTTACTTCGATCCAGAAATTGTTGATGCATTTATTACTAATATAGCTCCTTATCCTATTGGTAGTCTTATTCGTTTAAACGATGGTTTTATTGCTGTAGTTACAGCAGCCAATCGCTTTAACATGACCAGACCGGTAATCGAAATTATAACTGATAAGCATGGAAATCCAATAAAAACAAACCTTACCGTTGACTTGCAACAAAACGGTAAGATTAAGATAGGCGGACGGTTAAATAAGCAAGAGGCTGCAGATATACTGGAGGGAATGTCCCGTGCCAAAGAAGATGATATGCCTGGTAATATAAATGAAGCAGGGCTGTATAAATCCGGCAGAAATTTTGCGAAAGGTTAGTTTTGCTATTTAACTATGTTACAGTTAAAATCAGAAAATTTGCTCTGTAACTGTCTAAACAGTTTGTTACTGTTTTCATATTGGGAAGGGTGAATTTTGTGTTTGTTAATTCCCG
This sequence comes from Syntrophomonadaceae bacterium, assembly GCA_012729715.1. GTDB lineage: Bacteria > Bacillota > Syntrophomonadia > Syntrophomonadales > Syntrophomonadaceae > UBA4844. Next base: position 24,935 of record JAAYCQ010000097.1, on the reverse strand, counting down.
TATCTATTAATATGGCTGGATCGCCCGAGGACAGACCGTTACTATACTTTACTTTCTTTATTTCATTAAATGCAACGCTGCGACTCTGGCCATTTTCGTTGAATATTATGCATTTTTCTAAAACTTCTATGGAGTTGCCGTTCTTTTTCTTTCCCCGCCGCTCATTTACCAGCATTATTATGAACCCCAACCCTGCCAGTACCGCAGCCAGCAGCGATGATATCTGCCACCAGGCCAGGATGGCGCCAACAAATAGAAGCGCTAAGAGGGGCCAGTTCTCAGTATAATGGGATTTATCGATAACATAGTATTTATTCAACCGGTTCACGCCTTTCACATATTTTCTACTAAATACTGTGAACCCATTTCGATAGTTTATACCTAATTTCCTGCTAAAAAAACAAAATATTGTGGATAACATGGTGAGGGGGAGAGGTGTTGATTTTAAAGTTCCTCCAGGCTAAGAGCGGATATTTTCCAGTAGTCTTGATAACGTCTCATTTCGACCTGGTAACGATAACGGTCTGACAGAGAGTAACAGCCGCTGAATTCCCGGGAAAAAATTATATGCTTATTATCAATTATGTTATAGCCCAGATAGGGAATATCATCCTTATTAAGTAAGGGTAGGCCGTCAGTGGGCCTGATCGCCAGGCAATCAAGCTCTGGTATGAATAAGGTATATTCGTCTACTATGGCCGTAGCCAGATTCTCTTCAAATCCCTTCCTCAGGTAGTCAATAGCTTCCGCCCGGGTTCTGCCATGCAATGGTAGGTAGTAGCCTTGTTTAAATTCGGTATTATTTAAAAAAGAGCAGTAGGTTTCAAAGCTACCAAGCATGGCTTGAAGAGCCTGGTTTTTATCTGATGTTGCTATAATGTCAGTTTCATTAGAAGGGGAATAAGTTTTAGCCTGCATTAAAGGCGAAAATACAAATAGCAGGCAAATTACTAATATAAGGCCAAATAAATAAAGTCTTTTAACTGGCAACGCAATTCTCCTCTATTAAGGTGATACAGCTATTATATAACATAATGGTAAAAATTAACAATAGGCAAACTTTAGCACGGACTATACTGCAAATATTGCTTTGCTTGCATGAAAAAACCGGCGAGACAGTTATTGCCTTCTCGCCGGTTTTAGTTTAGTACTATACTTCGTAAAAGCTTATTCCCAGCAAACCGGGACCGGTATGCACTCCCAGTGCAGGGCTGATGTCTGAGGTAACCAGTTCCTTGATATTAGGTAACTGGCGCAATCTTTCCACCAATTTCTCGAATTCCCGCGATGCCCCGCCATTCAAAATCGCCAGTTTAATCGGCTTTTCTTTTACCTTGTTCTCTACTATTTCCACTAGCTTATCAATAGATTTGAGCCGCCCCCGGGCTTTACAGTAGGTAAAGTAATTTCCTTCCCGGTCCACCGATATAATAGGTTTAATGTGTAAAAACTGACCCAGCATGCCGGCTACGCGACCAATTCTTCCACCCCGGCGCAGGTATTCCAGGGTTTCAATAATATAGTATACTTCAACTTTCGGCTGAATACTTTGCAGGCTTTCTACCACTCGCTCAAAGCATAAACCGTTAGCAATGTTGCGTGCTGCGTCCAGCACCATCCAACCGGTTCCCATCGAGAGGGTTTTGGTATCCATTACATCAATCTTCAGGTTTTCAAAGTCACGGGCTACCATTTTTACCGCCTCAACCGTACCCGAAAGGCCGCTGGAAATATGCAGTGCCAGGACATGAGTAAATCCTTCACGCCGTATCTGCTCAAAGGTTTCTGAAATCTCATGCAGGGTTGGCATGGCAGTAGTAGGTATTTCATCCGGCATACGGCGGTAAACCTCATCTGGTTGTATATCTACCCCATCGGCGTATTCTTCTCCCGGATAAATAATTTTAGCCGGTAATACCTTGATAGCAAATCTTTGAATAATCTCCTGAGGCAAATCACACATACTGTCAACTATCAGGGCTATTTTTTCCTTCAATCCCTCAGCTCCCATCACATAGAATAACATTTAAAGTTACAGCTAGATTATAGCATTTAGGTTTAAGCCAGTATACTTATTACTTTCAATTTTAAGGGATGGTATCCTTTAGGTAAATTCTAGGCTAACAGGTGTTAGCCAGTAAAAATTATAGTATGCTTGACATAAAAAACGGTTGCAGGTAAAATTGACCTGTAAAGTGTTTAACCTTTACACCTGGAGAGAGTAGTTATGCTGGAAAAAAGAAGCCACATAGTTTTCTTAAATGATTTTTACGGTCCTCTGTTAACCCCAAAACAGCAGGAGGCCATGAGTCTTCATTATGAAAATGACTGGTCCCTGGCCGAAATTGCTGAACATATGCAAATCACCCGGCAGGCTGTTCATGATATATTAAAAAGGGCTGAAACGGCCCTTCAGGAATACGAAAACCGGCTGGGATTGGCAGGTCGCTTTCTTAAGACGCGAGAGCGCCTGCAGGAAGCATGTACTTTATTGGAGAATCCATCCGTAGAAGATAATACAGGGAAGGCCTTGCTGATACTACAGGAAATAAGCGATATGCTTTAACCTACAAAGGAGAGGTAGCATGGCATTTGAAGGTTTATCGGACCGCTTACAAGATATTTTTCGCAAGCTGCGGGGTAAAGGAAAAATAGGCGAAGAAGATGTAAAGGTGGCTATGCGGGAAGTCCGCCTGGCATTGCTGGAGGCTGACGTAAATTTTAAGGTAGTAAAAGATTTTGTTAGCCGCGTACGTGACCGTGCAGTTGGGCAGGAAGTTCTCCAGAGTCTTACTCCCGGCCAGCAGATTGTCAAGATAGTCTATGATGAGATGACCGAATTAATGGGCGGCTCAGAAAGCAAGCTTAACCTGTCCCGCTCTCCCAGCGTTATTATGGAAGTAGGTTTACAAGGCTCAGGAAAAACTACCACGGTTGCCAAGCTAGGTAAAAGATTAATTAAACAGGGACGGCGACCTCTGTTTGTGGCCTGTGACGTCTACCGGCCGGCAGCTATCAAGCAGTTACAGGTACTGGGAGAACAAGTTGATATACCAGTTTTCTCTATGGGTCAGGCCAATCCGGTGGATATTGCCCGGGCTTCACTGGAATATGCCCGCAGCCATAACCGGGATGTTGTTATCCTGGATACAGCCGGCCGCTTGCATATTAATGAAGAACTGATGAATGAGCTCAAAGAAATCAAAGCAGCAGTTAAACCTGATGAGATATTATTGGTAGTCGATGCTATGACCGGGCAGGATGCAGTTAATGTAGCAGAGAGTTTTAATAAAGAACTGGGAGTAACTGGTGTAGTACTTACCAAGTTGGACGGTGATACCCGTGGTGGTGCAGCACTTTCGGTTAAAGCAGTTACCGGTTGTCCTATCAAATTGGTAGGTGTGGGCGAAAAACTAGATGCTATAGATGTGTTTTATCCAGAACGCATGGCATCACGCATATTGGGTATGGGGGATGTTCTTAGCCTGGTAGAAAAAGCCCAGGAGACCTTTGACGCCAAGAAGGCCAAGGAGATGGAACGCAAAATCCGGCAGCAGGAATTTACCCTGGAGGATTTCCTGGAGCAGATGCAGCAGGTTAGGTCCATGGGTCCGCTGGAAGATTTACTGGGTATGATTCCCGGTCTTAATAAACAACTTAAAGGCGTAAAACCCGATTTTGATGAAAAAGAAATTATTCATGTAGAGGCAATTATAAAGTCTATGACTCCGGACGAACGACGTAACCCCACCCTGATAAATGGTAGTCGTAAAAAACGTATTGCCCGGGGAAGCGGTACCAAGGTTCAGGAAGTAAATCGTTTATTAAAACAGTTTGAAGAATCCCGGAAGCTAATGAAGCAGTTTGCTGAAATGGGTAACCGTAAGGGTAAAAAGGGTGGAATGCCACCTATGAAATTTCCCTTTTAAATAAAGGTTAAAAATTTTATTCAATTAACTTGTTTCGTTTAAAGGAGGTGAATAGATGGCAACGAGAATCAGACTGAAAAGAATGGGAGCCAAGAAAAACCCTTTTTATAGAGTTGTTGTGGCTGATGCTAGGTCCCCCAGAGACGGTAGATTTATTGAGGAAATTGGTTTTTATGATCCCTCAACTGATCCGGCAACTATTAACATTGATGAAGAAAAGGCTTTAAAATGGCTGGCCAACGGAGCTAAACCATCCGACACGGCCAAATCCCTTTTTCAGAAACAGGGCATTATGGCCAAATTTGCAGCTAACCGCAAGTAGTACTCCGAACAGGGGGTGGAACATGAAATGAAGGATTTAGTCGAATTCATTGCCAGGTCTTTAGTTGATAACCCAGATGCGGTTAATGTAACAGAAATCGAAGGAGAAAGGTCTATCATTCTAGAGTTACGGGTTGCACCCGATGATATGGGTAAAGTAATAGGTAAGCAGGGTAAAATCGCCAAAGCAATTCGTACCATTACCAAAGCAACCGCAGCTAAAGAAGGTAAAAGGGTTGTTATAGAGATTCTTAGATAGGGCTAGATCATAGCCCTATCACTATTTATGATGGATGATACTTTACCGCTAGGATGATGAGGGAAGTAGTTTGAAGGAAAAAGAGTTAATTAGTATAGGGAAGATAGTGGGTACCTATGGTTATCAAGGTATGGTAAGGATTATGCCCCTGACTAATTTCCCGGAGCGCTTTAAAGAACTGAAAACGGTTATTTTATGGCATAATGGCAAGGGCAGCAAGGTTATAGTGGAGGCTGCACGTTCCTACAAAGAATCCTTCCTGCTCAAATTGCAGGGGATTAATAGTATGGAAGCAGCGAAGGATTATCACAATGCATTACTGAAAATAGAGGAAAGCCAGCTGTATCCGCTGCCGCCAGGTCATTATTATCATTTCCAGCTGCAGGGTTTGTCCGTATATGATGAAGAGAAGGGATTTCTGGGAGAGCTTACCGAGGTGCTTGAGACCGGGGCCAATGATGTTTATGTGGTACAATCGCCAGGATATGGGGAGATTCTATTACCGGCCATAAAAGACGTAATAAGGGAAATCAATTTGGAAGAGAAGATTATACGGGTCCGGCTGCTGCCAGGACTAATTGATTCTACAGGTGGTTAGCATGAGAATTGACATTTTAAGCCTTTTTCCGGAGATGTTTGTTTCTCCGTTTAATGAGAGTATTATTAAAAGGGCTCGGGAAAAGGGCTTACTGGAAATTAATTTAATAGATATTAGAGATTTTGCTCCCGGAAAGCACCAGCAGGCTGATGATTATCCCTTCGGGGGTGGTGCCGGTATGGTTATGAAGGCCGATGTGGTAGTTCCGGCCATTACCAGCTGTAAAACAGTAGATTCCTGGGTGATATATCTATCTCCCCAGGGTAAAACCCTGAATCAGAACAGGGTGACAGAGCTGGGTCAAAAGAATCACCTGGTATTACTCTGCGGGCATTATGAGGGTATTGATTATCGAGTCATGGAACTGGTGGATGAAGAGATATCTATCGGTGACTATATTTTAACTGGTGGAGAGTTAGCAGCAATGGTACTGGTAGACGCAGTGTCGCGTATGATTCTAGGGGTACTGGGGGCGGAAGAATCAGCCCTGGAAGAATCATTTTCCCAATCCCTGCTGGAATATCCTCATTATACACGTCCCCGTAGTTATCAGGGACAGGAGGTACCGGAGGTTTTACTTTCCGGTCATCATGAAAATATACGCCGCTGGCGTAAGCAACAGGGCCTGTTAATGACCTTGCTCAAACGTCCGGAATTACTTTTAAACCGGGAATACGATGCCGAAGAAAAAGAACTGTTACAGGAAATACTATTTAGGGAGCAAATAAACGGTGAGTAATTCGAATAAGTCAATAAGTCCGGTGCCTGGCACCTGTAAGGGGAAAGTCTATATAGCGTTGCTGCATTATCCTATGTATAACAAGCGTATGGATATAATCACCACCTCGGTTACTAATCTGGACTTGCATGATATTGCCCGGGTAGCCAGAACCTATAATGTGGAGGGCTTTTTTGTAGTACATCCTTCACCAAGCCAGCACCAGTTGATAACAGAGATAGTTTCCTACTGGCAGGAGGGTTATGGGGGAAGTTACAACCCCGATAGAAAGGAAGCCTTTAACCGGTTAAGGACGGTAGAAAGCCTGCAGGAAGTTTTAAATATAATTGAAGATGAGACCGGCCAAAAACCGGATACTATAGCTACCGATGCCAGGGTTTATCCTAATACCGTATCCTATTATAATATGAAACAAATTATTTTTAATAATGAGCAGGTGTTTTTAATTCTTTTTGGTACCGGCTGGGGAATGGATAGAAGCTTAATCGAATCCTGTACTTATATATTGGAACCGGTACAGGGGGATGCCAGCTATAATCATTTGTCGGTTCGCAGTGCAGTTTCCATAATTGTAGATCGTTTACTGGGAGAATATTGGTTTAATTAAGGATTTTTTCTTGAGTTTCGGGTAGACGGTATGGTATAATACCACTGTTCTGTGTAACGAGGCGGTCCGCTGCATTTTAATAATGCATGAACGCTTGTCGGAAGGAGGTAAAGAATAGTAATGCAAGATATAATCAGGTCTATTGAAGATGAATATTTCAAGAAAGACATACCCGATTTCGCCCCTGGGGATAATGTAAAAGTACACGTTAAGGTTGTCGAGGGAACTCGGGAAAGAATCCAGATTTTCGAAGGTACGGTAATAAAGATTCGCGGGGCTGGGTTATCCCGGACATTTACGGTACGAAGAATATCCTACGGTGTGGCGGTAGAGAGAACTTTCCCTCTGCATTCACCCAAAATAGCCAGGATAGAGGTTACCCGGAGAGGTAAAGTCCGCAGGGCTCGCCTGTTTTACTTGCGCGGCCTGACTGGCAAAAAAGCCCGGGTTAAAGAAAAAGGCAGATTCTAATTGCAAACATAATTTAGCTCAGAGAGGAGGATACCCCGCGGTATTCTCCTTTTTGTATTAAATGGGAGGTAAGTTATGAGCATTAACTGGTTTCCAGGGCATATGGTTAAGGCTAGAAGAGAGATACAGGACAACCTGAAGTTAGTGGATATAGTTACTATACTTCTGGACGCCCGTGCCCCATATTCCTGCCGCAATCCACAGCTGGAAAAAATGATTAGTCCTAAAAAGACTATTATTGTATTAAATAAAATGGACCTGGCCCCGATAGCTGATACCAGAAGACACCTGGAGCAATTACGAGATGAGGGGCACCTGGTAGCGGCCATGGATTCCAACAGCGGCAAAGGTTCACGCGAGGTCTTGCAACTTATATCCACTGCTTTCGAATCGGTACGGGAGGATTTGCACCGTCGGGGAAGAAGAATCAGACCAGCACGGGTTATGATAGTGGGGGTACCTAATGTAGGGAAGTCCAGTTTTCTTAATTCCCTGGCGGGCAAAAAGATAGCTATAACCGGAGCCAGACCAGGGGTTACCCGGGGTAAACAATGGGTAAGGGTAAGAGATGATATAGAATTTATGGATACTCCGGGTTTAATGTGGCCTAAAATCGATAGCGTGGAACAGGGTTTAAAACTGGCTTTACTGGATATAGTTGGAGAGAAGGCTTACCAGGAGTATGATGTCAGCCTTTATTTGATACGGCTTCTAAAAGAAAAAGCTCCTCAAATGCTGCATGATAAACTGAAACTAGATAACCTGGATAGACCGGAGCAGGAACTATTGGAAGATATAGCTCGTAAAAAAGGCCACCTTATTAAAGGTGGGGAAGTGGATGTGGAGAAAACCTGTAATGTATTATTACAAGATTTTCGTAAAGGTAAACTGGGACCGTTAAGCCTGGAGTAGTTTAAATCATGATACCCACCTTGTTCCTCCAATGTTTGATAACTATCTTTATAAACACTGATCCCCGAGCGGGCAGACGCGCAGGTCTGCCCCTACGATTCCTACCGTCTTATCTTCGCTCTTACCTTACTTCTTACCCCTCGCGCCTAACCACTATCCAATCCTAATGCCCGACGTCTTACAACTTACGGAAGGCGAGCCATTAATTGTAGCTATATGCTATATAAAAATATTTAATTAATTATTCGAAATTTAGGAAGGAATAAAACGAAGTTTATAGAATAAGTATGCTATAAAATAAAATGTGTTTAAGTATAACATATAGTTATACAAAGCGAGGAGGGTTAATAACAGTGAACAGAAACAAATGGTTTATTCTTTTGACTGGACTTTTGATTGGGGCCTTTGCAGCTATTCTGGTCAAAATGGGTAACCCGGGTAACATGGGGTTCTGTATAGCCTGTTTTGAACGGGATATAGCAGGAACTTTGGGTTTGCATCGTGCCGGAGTAGTCCAGTATATGCGTCCTGAAATTATTGGCCTTATACTGGGTGCAATGTTCACCGCTATGTTTAGTGGGGAGTTTAAGGCCCGAGGCGGATCGGCTACATTAGTACGTTTTATAATGGGCATGTTTATGATGATTGGTGCCCTGGTGTTCTTAGGTTGTCCTTTGCGTGATATTTTAAGAATGGCAGGTGGAGATTACAATGCCGTTGTTGGATTTCTTGGCTTTATAGCTGGTGTAGGTGGCGGAGTGTATTTCCTTAAAAATGGGTTTAACCTGGGTCGGGCAGAATATAGCCATTCCAATGTGGGAGGCTACCTGTTGCCTATTATTTTTGCCTTTTTCCTCTTTTTGCTCCTAAAGGGTACTATCTTTAATCCTGAGGCAGGAGGTCCCCTGTTCTTTAGCGCCGAAGGCCCGGGCTCCATGGCAGCACCCATTGGAATCTCACTTGGGGTTGGCTTATTAGTCGGTTTCATGGCTCAGCGCACCCGGCTTTGTCTTAGCGGTGGAATCAGGGATTTTATTCTTATTCGGGATAATTATCTTCTAATCGGTTTCCTGGGTATTTTTGTTGGAGCTCTGGTTTTAAATATAGTCTTTGGTTTCTTTAAACCTGGCTTTGCCGAGCAGCCTATAGCTCACAGTATGCATATATGGAACTTCCTGGGGTTATTCCTGGTTGGTCTGACTGCAACATTACTGGGGGGTTGTCCCTTGCGCCAGCTCATTTTATCTGGTGAGGGAGACATGGATGCTGCAGCAGTTGTAGTAGGTATGATTGTTGGTGCTGCGTTCTGTCATAACTTTATGTTGGCTGCGTCTCCTGCCGGGGTAGGTAATTATGGCCAGATTGCATGTATTATCGGTATTATTGTTATGACCTGGATCGGGTTTAGTTACCGGGAAGCGTAGGAGGTGGCGGTATGAATAAGTTAGATGTGCGAGGACTCAGCTGTCCGGTTCCAGTTTTGAGAACCAAAAAGGCTATTGATGATGGAGCTACTGAACTGCTGATAATGGGCAGCAGCCAGGTTTCCAAGGAAAATGTTAGTAAGCTGGCAGCATCCCAGGGTTTTAAGGTTAATATTAAGGTGGATCACAAGGACCTTTGGGAAATGGAGATTAAAAAATAAGGCAGAGCGTTTTTAAAACGAGACGAAAACAGAATAAAACGGTAGAATAAAGAGGAACCAATTGTTCCTCTTTATTGTTTTTTTACTAATGACAGGGAGTATTTCAATGTTTAAACGTCTTTTTATTATAATCACCCTAATCGGCTTAGGGTGTTTAGCTTCCACGACCATATATCACGAATTAAAGGTTCAGGCACAGGCACAGGTACAGGTAGTAAATGGGTATCAGGGTGGGGGCGTAGTGGACAGTGAAAAGCCGCGGATACAGACTATTACTCTTACGGCAGCCGGTGATTGCTTAATGCATAGCCAGCAAATTAGATCCGGATTACAGCCTGACGGGTCTTATTGCTTTGACCATTTTTTTATAGACGTAAAGGACCTTATTAATGAGGGCGACTACAGTTCTACTGATTTTGAAGCAGCACTGGCTGGTCCGGAAACAGGTTATACCGGTTATCCAATGTTCAACAGTCCGGATGCTGTGGCAACTGCGTTTAAAGAAGCAGGTTTTGACCTGGTGGTTAGTGCTAACAACCACTCGCTGGATCGGGGATATAAGGGAGCTATCCGTACCCTGGATGTGCTTCAGAAAGCCGGATTGGATACGGTGGGAACCTATCGTAATGTAGAGGAAACTCAGCCTTTCTTAATTAAGGATATAAAAGGGGTAAAGGTTGGTTATTTGGCTTACACTTATGGTACCAATGGTATACCGGTACCCCGCGAACACCCGGAATTTATCAACTTGTTAGATAGAGATAAAATAGTAGCAGATATAGAAGCACTGCGCCCACAGGTAGATGTGCTTATTCTCGTATTACACTGGGGCAACGAGTATCAACCTCATCCAACCGGAGAACAGGTAGTAATGGCCCATGAATTTCTCAATGCCGGGACAGACATTATTCTGGGTAGCCATCCTCATGTTATTCAGACTATGGAAACAGTGAGAGTGGGGGATAAAGACAAATTCGTCATTTATTCTATGGGTAACTTTATAAGTGCCCAAAATGGTAGGGAAAGAAATAGCGGGATAGTCCTTAAAATGAAGTTTAGTAAGAATTTTACCAGCGGAGAAACTATATTAGATGAGGTCTCCTATACCCCCACCTATTCTCATCCTTATTATGACCAGGGTAAATTAAAATACCGGGTAATTCCAGTAGAAGCCGGCATGGAGCGAATCAAGCAAGGACAAGACCCCTTTATGAGCGCGCGTGATTTGCCCATCCTGGAAGCAGTTCTCCAATCCACCCGCAGCCAATTGGGAGAACCGTACTACAGGATTAAGAATTGAGAATTAAAAATTAAGAATACCATTGAAATTAATGGATCTGAGTCCTTCTACTCCCTTAATAGCAACCTTACGGGAATTTGCGTCTGTTTTAGTAACATCTGTAGTTAATTTTCATGTAAATCTTGGAGGTGTATTTATGCTAAAGTATCCAGCTCTGTTTTCTCCCATTAATATTGGCGGGGTAATGCTTAAAAACAGGGTAGTAATGGCGCCGATGGCGGTAAACTATGCCCACCTAAATGGGGAAGTAAGTGAACGTCAAATAGCCTACTATGAAGCCCGGGCTCGTGGTGGAGCAGGATTGATAATTGTTGAAGCGGCTTGTATTGATGCTCCTGCCGGGAGGGAAGGATTTGGCCAGATTATTATTGACCATCCCCGCTATCTTAGAGGTTTAAACCAACTGGCGGATGGTATTAAATCTTATGGCAGTAAGGCAATTATTCAATTATTTCATGCCGGTCGTCAGGCACATACAATAATTACGGGAGTTCAACCGGTAGCTCCATCGGCTATTGCCTGTTCAACGGTTAAAGATGTTCCCCGGGAATTGTCTCTTACTGAGATCCGGGATATCCGTGATAAATTTATTGCTGCCGCTGGCTATGCTTATATGGCAGGATTTGATGGAGTTGAATTACATGCTGCTCATGGTTACTTGATTAATCAGTTCCTTTCACCAAACTCAAATATGCGCCAGGATGAGTATGGAGGCAGCCTGGAAAATCGAGCACGATTGTTAATGGAAATAGTTATTGGGATAAAAAAGAGTTTCCCGAAATTAGTTTTGGATGTGCGTTTAAATATAGAAGATTTTGTAACGGGTGGTCTGGAGATGGCCGAGTCCCTGGAAATCTGCCGTTACCTGGAAGAGGCAGGTGCAGACCTGATTAATTGTTCCTGTGGTACTTACGAATCCGGTCTAACCAGTATAGAACCGGCGTCTTATAATGAAGGTTGGCGTACTTATATGGCGGCCGCAGTAAAACAGGTAGTAAAGATTCCGGTTATAACTGGCGGGATGGTTAAAAGCCCGGAGATGGCGGAGGAGATTATTGAGAAGCAGCAGGCTGATATGGTTTTTTTGGGACGGGCTTTATTGGCCGATAGCGACTGGGCTTTTAAGGCTGAGAAGGGCCATGATGAAGAAATTCGGCCCTGTATAATATGTAATAATTGCATTGAAAGTAATTTTAAAAGTATTGCGGTAAGCTGTACCGTTAACCCGGCAACCGGTAGGGAGCGGGAGGTAATAAAAACCGCAAAAATTAAAAAGAAGTCTAGCGCAGTAGTAGTTGGGGGAGGACCGGCCGGGATGCAGGCAGCTCTGGCCCTGGAAGACTACGGCTTTGAGGTTGAACTTTTCGAACAAGGGGAAAGGCTGGGAGGATTATTGAACCTGGCAGCAATTCCTCCACATAAAGAGAGAATTGCTCTATTCAGGGATTATTTAATAAAGTGTATTAGACGCAGCGGGGTTAGTGTTAATCTTAATCACCCATATAAACTGGAATATCTAAAAGACCAATATCCCGACCATTTGGTTATTGCCAGTGGTTCCAGGCCAATAGCACCCACCTTTAAAGGCTGGAACGAAAATAACTGCTTACAGGTAGATGATATATTAAGTGGTCGTTTTAATATAGAGGGTCAACAGGTGGTAATTATCGGCGGGGGTAGTAATGGTTGCGAGACTGCTGATTTCCTGACCCAGAGTGCCAACCGCATTACTATCGTAGAAAAAGAGCAATTTCTAGCTGCGGACATGGAAAAGAAGAATCGGCGGGATTTACTTAACCGTCTGCAAGCAGCCGGAGTTAAAAGGTATACCAGCAGTAATGTAGTAGAGATAGGAAACAATACTGTAAACATAACCAGCAGTAATAGCCAGCAGGAGGTTTTAGTGGCTGACTATATAATAGCGGCAACAGGTTACCAGCCCAATAACGAAATTTATCTTAAGGCACAAAAACAACATGCCAGCGTGCATTTGATCGGGGATGCTTTTGTTGTTGGAGGGATAAGAGAGGCTATAAGGCAGGGGGAAAACCTAGCTGCCATGCTGGCTCAGCGGGAGTATTCAAGTATTTGGGAGTAATTAGATGGATAATGTAGACCGTACGGAGAGGAAAAGAATTAGGAAGCTTAAGCAGTATGAAGAGGAGCTGTGGGAGCAGGGGTTCAGATACATAGCCGGAATAGATGAAGTGGGTCGGGGACCTATAGCCGGACCGGTGGTGGTGGCAGCAGTAGTTTTACCCCGTAAAACTTTTATTGCCGGAGTTAATGACTCCAAGAAGCTGAGTGCGAAGAAGCGAGAAACCCTGGCGGCCGAGATTAAAGCCAAAGCTATTTCCTGGACCGTGGTAGCTGTAAATCCCCCTTATTTGGATGAAATTAATATATTAAATGCTACTCGTAAAGCTATGCACATAGCTGTAGCGGAGTTATGTCCTCGTCCTGATTTTCTGCTTATAGATGCTCTCAAATTATCCGATATAAATATTAACCAGCAATCCCTAATCAAAGGCGATAGCCTCAGTTTTTCTATTGCCTGTGCTTCTATTCTGGCCAAGGTAGAACGGGATGCCAGCATGGAATATTTTGATGTTATTTATCCTGGTTACGATTTCGCTAAACATAAAGGATACGCAACCAGGCAGCATATTCAGGCCCTTATGGATAAGGGGCCTTGCTCAATACACCGGAGTAGTTTTGAACCGGTAAAATCCTTGTTATCAGGAGGTACATATGGACAGCAACCAGGTCTCTTTGACCAGGATGATGCTTAATATTGCTACCCCTTCTGACCAGGGCATATCTTTTTCCCGGGGTGAGATTTTACAGGGCAGCGTTCAGGAAGTCAGAGCTGATGGGCTGGTTATGATGTATCTAAAAGGTCGTTTAATTGAAGCGGCTACTGAAGTTATGGTCAAACCGGGGCAGCAGCTGTTTTTAATGGTGGATGATTTTCGCGATGGTAAAACATATTTAAAAGTCCTCAATCCTGAACGCGTAGAAAAACTCGAGAATGCTAACATATCGGCTAATCTTCAAAGCATGGGTATGTCGGTTAAGGAAGAAAACGTTATGTTTGCCCGTAAACTGCTGCAGCATAACCTGCCCGTTACTCCACAGAATCTGAGTGAAGTTCAAAAAGGGGTTAATATTCTGGGTGCGGCTAACCCCAGGAATCTGGAAATAGTAACCCTGGCTCTTTCTCGTGGACTGCCCCTTAACCAGCAGGTTTTAAATGCTCTGCTGCAGTTTACAGATCGCGGAAGTGATTTGGGCAAGTTATTAAAAAACCTTATCCAGAATTTGAACCAACTTTCCCGTCAGGTAGGAGGCGAGGTATCTCAGCCGGAAGGCAGGGTGCCTACCCCTGTATCTTCGACAGCCGGGCAGGGAGCGATTCTGGAAACCGGTGGAGGCAGCAAGACTCAGCAACCAACCTTAAGTCCTGTCTCCGGTAGACCAATAATGGCTGAGAATCCTCAGCTTCAAAATACTACCGTAACAAGCCCTGACCGCATGGTAGGACAGAGTGGGCAAGAGCTTACCGGTAGGGAAGTACAATACCGGCCGCAACCACAAACCGGGGGTACTCAAACACCGGTTACGGGTAATACTTTGCCCCCAACAACGTCTGAACCCCCTCGGGATGCCGGCAGGATACCGGTGCAGGCAACCATAACGCAACCGGATGGTGATGAGGCTAGTACCATAAATCGAGTAGCAGCCGAAAGACCTGGCCAGCAGCCTACGGCAGAGCGACCTTCCGGTATGCCAGTAGCAGTAACGCCATCAGGCAACGATAGCAAGCAGACCGGCACTGTTAGTCAACCGATAGATGAAAGGACTACGGGGACTGTGAATCGTCCAGTTACGGAAAATCCCGGTGGTCAGGTAATGTCAGAGCGAGCCACTGGTGGTTTGATAGCTGATAGTGAAGTTTTATCTGTTGGAGGAGATAAAACTAGCAGCTTATCAACGGGAATAAGAAGTGATGGGGATATGCTCAAATTCCTGGCCTTGATTCGGCCTCTCCTGGATATTTTACAAATAGATTTAAACAATAATCCTGCTGCCATAAGAGACAGCCTGCAGAACGTGCTGCAATCAGAAAAAGAACTGGCAAGAGCCTTAATTCTTGTGCAAGATCTAATAAAAGATGGGGAAAGCACCTCTAAACTTCCTATCATAAGTGAACTGCTAAACCGTATAGAAGGAATGGAAAAGGAACTGAGCGGGCAGAGAATTTTTAATTACATAAGTCGTATGCCGGATTCTAATTTTAACTATTACTATTTCTCCTTCCCGGTAAAAATAAATAACGAATACCGCCTGTGCCAGATGCGGGTAAACCGTGAAGCAGGAAATAAATTACTTAAAGACCAGGATAATATTAAATTTATTGTCTCATTGGATACTGCCAATATGGGGATGGTGCTTTTTCATGTCAACTGGAATAAGAATAAAACCCTGACTTTGCAGGGCGTAGTTGAATCAGACAAAGTTATGCATTATTTTAATGAGCATATAAACCAGTTAATCCGAGGCCTTAATCAGCTTGGTTATACGGTTAATAACCTGGGGGTGAGAAGGGTAAAGAAGGATGAGGAAATAGCTAAACTTAGACCGGTAATGGAAGAAGTACCTATGAAATTCCGGCCCTTTTCCATTGATGTGACGGTTTAGGGGGGAAACGTTATGGATAACCATAAAGGCCAGGATAAAATTGAGAAGGCTGTAGCTCTGCGCTATGACCCGGAGAAAGATCAGGCACCTGTGGTGGTTGCCCAGGGTCGAGGATACATTGCCGAGCGTATAAGGGAAGTAGCGCGGGAAAGCGGGGTACCGTTAAAGGAAGATAGTGAACTGGTAGACTATCTCATGGCGCTCGATTTATATGAGGAGATTCCTTCTGAGCTGTATGCAGTAATTGCCGAAATACTGGCCTTTATATATTCAATGGACAAAAAATATTGAACCGAGGTAGCTTATGAAGCGTAAACTGGGTATGTGGGGAGAAGAAATTGCCACCCGCTATTTACAGGATAAGGGTTATAAGATACTGGATAGAAACTATTACACCCGTAACGGGGAATTGGATATAATATGCGAAAAGGATAGTACAATTATATTTGTTGAGGTTAAAACCAGAAAAAGCACCAGCTTTGGTTCACCCGAAGAGGCCATAACCCGGAAGAAAATTAATCATCTGCGCCAGACGGCCTTAATATATCTGAATACCGTTAAGTACCCCTATAAGGAAATACGTTTTGATGTTATTACCATCCTCATAGATGGTAATAAAGAAATCATCAATCATATTGAGCAAGCCTTTTAAATTTATTATATTAGTGGGAGTGGAGGATTAATCAATGCTTATTTATGGAAAAGAAATCAGAGAAAAGATTAAGGAGGATGTAGCCCGTAGCGCCAAAAAGATTCCTATGAGCATGGTGGTGGTACGGATAGGTGATGATAAAAGCTCGCAGGCTTATGTCAATGGCATAAAAAAATTTGGGGATGAAACCGGGGTGAATGTGGAAATTGCCAGCTTGTCTGCCGGGATAAGTCTGGAAGAAGCTGTTAAGCATATAGAAGAATTAAATCAAGACCCGGGTGTTAATGGTATAATGCTGCAAACTCCCTTACCACCTCATCTGGACGTTGCCATACTGGCTAATGTTATCGACTACCATAAGGATGTAGAGGGAATAAACAACTATAATTTAGGCAAATTAATCAGCAAGCAGGAGGGAGTAAAACCAGCTACTCCCAAAGCGGTTATTAGCATGTTAAAACACTATGATATACCCATAGAGGGTAAGAGGGTGTGTATTGTAGGCAGAAGTGCCATACTTGGCAGCCCGCTGGCTATGATGATGAGTTCGGAAAATGGGACCGTAACTCTTTGCCATTCCAGAACCAGGAACCTGGGTAATGAAACTCGCAATGCTGATATACTAGTTGCTGCATTGGGGAAAGCTAATTATATTACCCCGGACATGGTGAATGAAGATAGTGTAATAATAGACGTAGGTATTAATTTTGATGAGAACGGCCGTATGGTTGGAGATGTACACGAAGAGTCCAAGGCCAAAGCCCGTATAGCCAGTGCTGTACCCGGAGGAGTCGGGCTAATTACGGTAGCAGAACTGTTTGACAACCTGAGAATTATAAGCCAGAACAACATTGTTTAGAGCATGGAGTTGTAGGGGCTTAACCCATGTGACTGCCCCACCACTTTGCGGTTTTCGCGTTTATTCATGCTGTACCCGTTTAGGCGGGTCAAGCTTTTGCAGGTGAGTTGTTTATGCAGGAAAAGATCCGCTTGAATATATCAGGTATGTCCTGTGCTTCCTGCTCCGCCCGGATTGAAAAAAAACTTTCCCGGATGGAAGGAATTAATGCTGTCAATGTAAATCTAGCTACCAATAAGGCCATGGTAACTTATGATTCATCCCAAATTCAACTGGAACAGATAACCCAGGCTATTGACCGCCTGGGTTTTGTCGCTTCGGAGGAAAGTGACGAGAATCGTGCGGTTGGCGTACTTGAGGATACCGGCAGTAAGGAATTATATCGTCTTTTAATAGCGTCCATTATTTTAAGTTCCCCCCTGGTTTTAAGCATGGTGTTAATGCTTTTAGGTATTAACCTGACACTTCTGCATAATCCCTATTTTCAATTGATACTGGCCACACCAATTCAGTTCATAATCGGTTATCGCTTTTACAAGAATGCCTTTTCCGCCCTGCGCGGCGGAGGCAGTAATATGGATGTACTGGTGGCTCTGGGGACTACAGCAGCCTATTTCTTTAGTCTTTATAACATGTCAATCGGTAAAACTATGGATATATACTTCGAGACTTCAGCCTTGATAATCACCTTGATTCTGGCCGGGAAATATATGGAGGCCATATCCAAAGAAAGAACCACGGCTTCGATACGGGCTCTCAGTGGGCTGCAGGCCCAATCAGCCCGGGTGATAAGGGATGGAATAGAGATGGATATCCCCATTGAAACCGTAGAGGTAGGAGATATCATAATTATCCGTCCGGGAGAGAAAATCCCGGTGGATGGCGAGGTAATTGAGGGCTGGTCCAGTATTGATGAATCTATGCTTACCGGGGAGAGCATACCGGTGGAGAAACAACCTGGGGATATGGTAACCGGGGCTACAATTAACAAAAGCGGTAGCTTAAAGTTTCGCGCCAGCAGGGTGGGAGGGGATACTACCCTGGCCCGGATTATAAAAATGGTGGAAGAAGCTCAGGGTACGAAGGCCCCCATACAAAAAATTGCTGACCGGGTATCGGGGGTTTTTGTTCCGGCTATAATTGGAATTGCTCTTATAACCTTTGGACTACAATACTGGTATAGCGGGGTTCTTAGTACAGCTGTTTTAAGTGCAGTAGCAGTACTGGTAATAGCCTGTCCCTGTGCTTTGGGCCTGGCAACTCCCACCGCTATCATGGTAGGGACCGGAGTAGGAGCAGAGAAGGGTATTTTCATTAAAGGGGGAGAACAACTGGAGACCGCCTGCCACATCGATACTCTGGTATTGGATAAAACCGGAACCTTAACCACGGGTAAGCCGGAAGTTACTGATGTTAAATCTTGCGGCAGCCTGAGGGAAGAAGAGATAATTTTGTTGGCAGCAGTGGCTGAAAAATATTCCGAACACCCTCTGGGAGAGGCCATCTATAATCAAGCTGTAGAGCTTAAAGGAGAAGGGGAAATACCCGATGCTACTAGTTTTCAGGCCTTACCCGGCCTTGGTCTGACTGTTGAATATGATAGCAAGTCTATTTTAATTGGCAACCGCCAGCTTTTAAAAGAATACTCCATAGATTTCAGCCAACTGGAACAACAGCTGGTGGAACTGGAGAACGAAGCTAAGACCGCTATGCTGGTCGCAGTAGACGGAAGGGCGGAAGGGATAATTGCGGTAGCTGATAGCCTGCGGGAAAGTGCTCTCCCAGCCATCAAGATGCTTAAGCAAATGGGTATTGATCTCTATATCCTAACCGGGGATAATCAGCGTACAGCTTATGCCATAGCTTCTCAATTAGGCATCGACAATGTAATCGCCGAAGTTCTTCCCGGGGATAAAGCGGCCCGGGTGATGGAATTAAAAAATAGTGGTAAAAGAGTGGCCATGGTGGGAGATGGAATTAATGACGCTCCTGCCCTGGCTACTGCTGATGTAGGTATTGCTATAGGTACGGGAACCGATGTAGCTATGGAAACCTCAGGGATTACCTTGATGAGTGGTGACCTGCGCAGCATAATTATCGCCATTCAACTATCATGTGCAACTATGAAACATATCAAGCAAAATCTTTTTTGGGCCTTTATTTATAATATTATTGGCGTACCTTTTGCTGCGCTGGGTTTGCTCTCACCAGTTATTGCTGCCGGGGCAATGGCCTTAAGTTCAGTAACGGTAGTTTCTAATTCTTTGCGCTTGCGACGGTTTAAAGCAACACTGTAAATCCCATAAGTTCGGAACCAGAATTGAGACCCGCACGGGTCTCAATTTTTGTTTTTATGACAGTAGATCTTAAAGGAAAGGAAAATTTTAATTACCAGGCAGGAATAATTAAATTTATATAGAATTAAACAAATGTCAACAATACCTAACAAATAAGGTGTCTAAATTTTAAATAGGTATGACAAAAAACAACTATACTCAACATACATTAGCAATATTACAGTAAAAACTAAATAATCAGTGTCTTCGAGCCTTTTATCCTACAGCTTAAGGCCATGGATAAGCGGCCGAAAGGGGGCGTTTAATCGCTTCCCAGGGTATAGCTGAAAACGGCTATGCCTCCCGTGTTCGGAAAGAAGATATGGTATATCTTCCTTAAGGGGTAGCAATGGTTTGCTACTACTGTCAGGGATAACATAAACAGGGAGATCAAATCTGCCTACATAATGTTAATGCCAGCATCAACTTTCCGATGCTGGCTTTTTATTTGTACCATGTAAAACCGGATTCTGTGGATTTTTAATTGGGGTGGGAGAAACAGAAGCTGATAAAGGTGGGGATTAGGACTTAATCACTACCGTTAGATTTTTTTTCTCTTACCCCATAATCATGTATCCCTTATAAAAATATAACAGCATTACAGGGGAATACCCATATCTTATATCCATGGCTTGGCTAGAAATTTCGAAAGGGGACTATAAGTGGAAACAGTTGTTCAACGAAGAATTTCAGAAGTAGAAACAAAAAGGGATGCCGGCTGGAAGATTATTATCTTATTACTTACGCTCATACTTATTTTTATCCTTTCCTTCGCTCTGGGGCGATACCCGGTACCTCCAGGACAATTACTGGAGGTGTTAGCCGCCCGGGTATTGCCCCTGGAGCCAACTTGGAATGCTACGGTTGAGACGGTAATATTCCAAGTACGCTTACCGCGTATTTTGGCCGCTATATTAGTGGGTGCGGCACTATCTACTGCTGGAGCTGCCTACCAGGGAATGTTTAAGAACCCCCTGGTATCTCCGGATATACTGGGAGCCTCTGCCGGTGCCGGTTTTGGAGCAGCTCTAGGCATTTATTTTTCGTTTAGCATGCTAGGAATACAATTAATGGCATTTGCAGGTGGATTATTGGCTGTTAGCTTAACCTATGGGATTAGCATACGGATTCGCCATGACCCGATGCTGGCTCTGGTACTGTCGGGTATCATGATTGGCTCGCTGTTTACTGCTGCCATCTCCTGTATAAAATATATTGCTGATCCCTACGATAAGCTGCCGGCTATAACCTTTTGGCTTATGGGAAGTTTGGCCTCGATTACTCCCCGAGATGTATATATGGCATTAACTCCTATATTGCTCGGAGGGATTTTGCTTTATCTCTTACGTTGGCGTCTTAACGTTCTGGCTATGGGGGAGGAAGAGGCCCGGGTACTAGGTATTAATACTAAGTTAATGAAAACCATAGTAATTGTCTGCTGTACCCTGATGACGGCAGCATCAGTTTCCATAAGCGGTCTAATCGGCTGGGTAGGGCTAGTAATACCACATTTAGCTCGAATGATTGTGGGTCCGAATTATCGGGTATTGCTACCGGCATCTATTTTACTGGGCGGTGCCTATTTGCTATTAGTTGACGACCTGGCTCGTTTACTAGCCAGTATGGAGATTCCGCTGGGGATTTTAACGGCCCTTATCGGGGTACCGTTCTTTTTATATCTATTATTAAACAGTAAATGGGGCTGGAAATAAGCTTTGGGGGTATGGAAATGGAGTTGGAACTTAGGAACTTAAGCTGTGGATATGGGGAACGAACCGTGATTAATAGCATTTCTTTCAGTATTAATGCGGGGGAAGTAATTGGCCTTTTAGGAGCCAATGGTTGTGGCAAAACCACCCTTATAAAAACTATACTGGGCCTGCAGCCGGTTCAAGGAGGGGAGGTGCTGTTAGACGGTAAAAATATTAAAAACTGGTCTTCTGCTCAGATTGCAAGGGTAATAGGATATATTCCGCAGATGCATACCCCACCCTTTCCCTTTCAGGTGCTGGATGTTGTGCTAATGGGACGGACAGCCCATATTAAGCCCTTTGCTTCCCCAGCCAAAAAGGATGTAAAAATTGCTCAACAGGCATTGGAAATGTTAAATATTTCTTACCTGCAAGATCGTGTATATACCGAGATAAGCGGCGGGGAGAGACAGTTAGTTCTTATTGCTAGAGCTCTGGCTCAGGAACCCAGGATTCTCATCATGGATGAACCTACTGCTAGCCTGGATTTTGGTAATCAAATTAAAGTTTTAAGTCATGTTAAGCAACTGGCGGGACTCAATATAGCCGTCTTAATGTCCTGCCACTTTCCGGAACATGCCTTTATCTACTCTAATCGTGCAGTACTTTTAAATAACGGGAGAATTCTATGCAATGGAACTCCGGATGAAGCCATAACTTCAGAAAGATTGAAAACCTTGTACGGAATAGATGTGGATATTGTAACTGTGAAGAATCGCATGAACCAGGACCTGCGTGTTTGTATCCCTTCCCGGAGCCTGGCAGAACAAGATAAATCCTTACAGTTAATAGAAAGGAGAAAGGAATATGCTCTCGCTTGAAGCAGCTAATGAGCTAATTTGGAAAAAGTTTAAACACCTCCCAGTGGGGTATGCGGAAGTAGACGTTTTGGAGGGAATTGACCGGATAGTGGCGGAGGATATTGTTTCTAACGTAAATGTACCGGATTTTTCTCGTTCCATGTGTGATGGCTATGCCGTACAAGCCGGTGATATTAGCACGGCTAACGAAGATAATCCGGTGTTACTAGAACATCTGGGAGAAGTTGCCTCCGGAGAAAAAGCTACTATGGAGGTAAAAAAAGGACAGTGCGCCTATGTCTCTACTGGTAGCATGATGCCAGCTGGTGCAGATGCAGTTATCATGGTGGAGCAGACAAAAGTGCAAGAAAAAGAGTCTGTTTTGGTCTTTAAATCCGTGATTAAAGGGGAACGTATGATACTACGGGGTGACGACTTAAAAGCTGGTGAAATCATCATTAAACGAGGTGAAAGGTTGAGTCCGCGTCATGTTGGTGCTCTAGTTGCTGCTGGTATTTATGAGGTGAAAGTTTTTACCCGCCCCCGGTTTGCAATTATTTCTACTGGGGATGAGCTGGTAGATATCGGACAGGAGCCTGCAGCTGGTCAGATAAGGGAGACTAATTCCTATGCCTTACAAGCCTTTATTACAAAGGCCGGGGGTGAGGTAGTCCGACGAGTATTAGTCAGAGACGACAGAAAATTATATCGGCAGGAACTTGAAATTGCAGTAGAATGTGCAGATATAGTATTGATTTCCGGAGGCTGTTCCGTGGGAATTAGGGATTTTACAGCTGATGTTATTAATAGCTTACCTGGAGAAGGTGTTTTCATTCAAGGGGTAGCTATAAGGCCGGGTAGACCCTTAATTGTGGGGGAATGTATGGGGAAACCAGTCTTTGGTTTGCCGGGACATCCTATTGCGCCGGTACTTCTCTTTAAGATAGTGGTACAAAAACTATGGCATCGCTTATACGGTTGTTTCGAGGAGGATGTAATTAGGGCTGTGGTTGATTTTGATATGAGCCCGTCACTTTACACTCATTTATTAGTACAACTGGAAAAAGGGGAAGAGTTTATCAAAGCTAAACCTGCTAACCTGGCAAATCCAGCGCAAACCAGCGCTATTTCCCGGTCTAACGGCTACATCTGGATAAAGGATTTGGAAGCAGGATTATGCCGGGGACAAATCGCGGAAGTTTTTAGTTTTTAAGCGATGGGCTAAAGAAAGGTGGATGCAAATGAATGCAATTGATTGGCGGCAGGAATCTATCCTGAAGGAGGTGCTGGATCAATTAAAAATATTACTGGGGGAGGTTATAAATGACCTGACAATTGAACGGGTGGTATTTGGCGTCTTTTTTACCGGAGTAAAACTGAGTAACGGTCAGGGAGGGATTTGTGCTACCCCGGTAAAAGTGATGCCCGATGCTGTCTGCTGCTCCAGTTCTACCGGGCGTATGCCTCAGGCAGGCAGGTTAAAAGGTCGGCAAGCGCTGGAAATGGTTGAGGAAGCTATTCGGGAAGGGGATACCGCACTTAAGAAGGCTCTGGCTATTGCTGTCTTAAGCGCCCTTTCTGCTACCTCCTGGGCAAATAATCCTCCCCATGATTATGTAATCGAGCGGAATACAGATCCTTTGGATATGGATTTTTCCCAGGATAAAAATGTGGCTGTGATTGGTGCCCTGGGCCCTCTACTTAAAAAACTAAAAACCAGGGGAGTTCCCTACCGGGTTTTAGAGATGGATACCTCCACCTTAAAACCTGATGAAATGCCTCATTACTGGCCTCCGGAAAAAGCAGATGAAGCATTACCCTGGGCGGACATAATCGTTAGCACCGGGACTACATTGATTAACGATAGTCTCCAGGATCTCCTTATGGCTGCCCGCCCGGAAAGTGAGTTTATAGTGGTGGGGCCGTCGGCTAGTATACTTCCGGGGCCTTTATTTGACCGGGGTGTTACCGCTGTGGGCGGTGTTCTGGTAACTGACGCCGATCAGCTTCTGGATATTTTGGGTGAGGCCGGTGCTGGTTACCACTTTTATGACCGCTGCGCCGAAAAGATTACCCTGTATCCTCGAAGGACAAATTAACTTGAAATACCAGGCCTGAAAGGTCGATGTTTTAGAGAATAAGGTAAGGGAGAGGGGAAAACATGAATAAAAAACGGATTGGTTTGTCTTTGATGATAATCGTCCTGCTGGCCATCAGTTGCATATTCGTGGCAGGGTGCGGTAAGGACAAAGCGGTGGATAAGATAACCACTACTCGGACAATTGTGGACATGATGGGCCGGGAGGTAACCCTTCCGCCAGAGATTAACAGTGTGGCTACCATAGGCCCTGGTCCGGTATTAAATAGTCTTGTTTTTGCGGTGGGTGAGGGTGATATGATAATCAATGGTCTCCCCGATTTTGCCCGCACGGAACGCTGGAAGTACCAGCATAAATTTGCTCCTAATATTACTAACCAGCCGGTAGTACAAACCAGTGATTTTCAGCCCAATGTGGAAGAATTGTTGAAACTAAAGCCGGATGTAGTTTTTACCATGGAGGCCAAGGGCAGTTGTGAACCGATCGCCGAACTACTAACTAACGCCGGAATGCCAACGGTCTGCCTGGTATGGACCGAGCCGGAAGAGGTAAAACAGGCTATTAGTTTAATTGGAGAGGTTTTGAACCAGGAAGCCCGTGCCCAAGAGTATAGCAAATACTTTGACGATACCATTGCCCGGGTGAATAAGGCTGTTGATACTATTCCCGAGGATAAACACCCCCGGGTACTGCATTGCAACATTCAGAGCATGACAGCCCCCCACGCCATCACCGAATGGTGGGTAAGTCAAGCAGGGGGGGATAGTGTTACAAAGGAAGTTCGTGTAGCCGAAAATATTGAGTTCTCAGTGGAACAGTTACTTAAGTGGGACTTTTGCAAATTAATTAGCTTAGAAATAATGGCATTTTCAGAGAGTAAAAGAAGGACTTCACCCCCATTTTTGCCGAATTTATTAGTGACAAAACAAACCAAGCAAAAACGAAAGGAGAAGTCA
>JAAYCQ010000096.1 GCA_012729715.1 Syntrophomonadaceae bacterium | reverse complement strand
CGGAACAGGTACGCAGTGAATATGTGGTAGCAGCTAAGGGCAAAGTTTGCCAAAGACCTCCAGAGACAGAAAACCCCAACTTGAAAACTGGCAAAATAGAAGTATACGTTGAAAAGATGGAAGTTTATAGTGCTGCCCGTACCCCGCCTTTCTATATCGAAGACGGTATTGAGGTAGATGAAACCCTGAGGCTCAAATACCGTTACCTGGATTTGCGTCGTCCCGAGATGAGAGACAACCTTATCCTGCGCCACCGGGTTATAAAAATAATGCGCGATTTTTTAGATAGTAACGGTTTTCTGGAAATAGAAACCCCTATGCTGACTAAGAGTTCTCCTGAGGGGGCCAGGGATTACCTGGTTCCCAGCCGGGTGCACCCTGGGCAGTTCTATGCTTTACCCCAGTCACCTCAGATATTTAAACAATTACTAATGGTAGCAGGTATGGAGAAGTACTTCCAGATTGCCCGTTGTTTCCGGGACGAAGATTTAAGAGCCGACCGCCAGCCAGAGTTTACCCAACTCGATATAGAAATGTCATTTATCGATGAGGCAGATATCTTTAATCTGGTGGAACAACTGATACAGGAAATATTTAGTGAAGGTATTGGTCGCCAGATTAATATACCTTTTCCACGTATAGCTTATGATGAAGCTATGCAAAAATATGGCAGTGATAAGCCAGACCTGCGCTTTGGATTGGAAATTAAGGATATTACGGAAATAGTTAAAGATGTGGATTTTAAAGTTTTTTCTGCTGCAGTAGAGGCTGGTGGAGTAGTTCGGGCTATTAATGCTAAAACCTGTGCTTCATTTACCCGCAGAGAGATTGACGATCTGGGTAAGATGGCAGTGCAAAATGGGGCTCGGGGTATGGCCTGGATAGTAGTAACTGAAAACGAATTAAAATCACCGATTGCCAAATTCTTTAGCGATGAAAAAATGCAGGAATTACTTAGTGCGCTAGATGCGCAACCTGGGGACCTCTTGCTCTTTGCTGCCGACCAACCCGATGTGGTAGCCCGGGTACTGGGTACTTTGCGTTTGGAACTGGGTAAGCGACTTGGGCTTATAGATGAAGGTAAACTAGATTTTGTCTGGGTAGTAGATTTCCCCCTGCTTGAATATGATGCGGAAGAGAAACGCTATGTAGCAGTGCACCATCCCTTTACTTCCCCCCGGACAGAGGATCTTGATTTACTTGATAAGTCTCCCGGTAAGGTTAAGGCTCGCGCTTATGACCTGGTACTTAACGGTACTGAAATCGGTGGTGGGAGCATAAGAATTCACCGTCGGGATTGGCAGGAAAAAATGTTTTCCTTGCTCAATATCAGCCCGGAAGAAGCGGAAGATAAATTCGGTTACTTATTGGAAGCGTTTCAGTACGGAACTCCTCCTCATGGGGGAATAGCCTTCGGCATTGACCGCCTGTTGATGATAATGGCTGGCAGGCAAAGTATTCGTGACGTTATGGCCTTCCCCAAGACCCAAAGTGCCTCCTGTCCTATGACGGAAGCGCCTTCTGGAGTAAGTCCCAGGCAGCTGCGGGAGCTGGCTTTGAAGATAAGAGATAAGTAACATAAATGCCAGAAATGGTGCATAGTGGTGTATAGTAGTTTCTTGAAGAAGTATTTAATCT
>JAAYCQ010000095.1 GCA_012729715.1 Syntrophomonadaceae bacterium | reverse complement strand
AAGCTCTTTTGTAGATTCGAATTTTATATCATACACACTCGTAATCTCATAGCCCTTGTTTTTGAGTACCACCCCAACAGCCGTTCCTACAACTCCCGCCCCGATGATGCCTATCCTTTTATCCATCTTATAACCCCCTCTGAGGATATGGGTAATCAACTCATCAGTTGCTAAAAATGCTTCGTCCTGTTCCTTAAGGGATACAGGCGAAACTTCCAATGAATTCCAGTATCGGCGGGAGACCCCTATATTTTTCTAATTCCTCTGTTTCCTT
Source organism: Syntrophomonadaceae bacterium (assembly GCA_012729715.1). Classification (GTDB taxonomy): domain Bacteria; phylum Bacillota; class Syntrophomonadia; order Syntrophomonadales; family Syntrophomonadaceae; genus UBA4844. The sequence continues at coordinate 6,387 of JAAYCQ010000095.1, read as the reverse complement.
CTCGGTCTAAAGCGTTAATCAACACCTCCTCGAGTTTGACCCCATCTTCAGGAAATACCAACCCTGGATTTATTTCCTCAAGTGGTATCAGGACAAACAACCGTTCACGCATATGAGGATGAGGGACTTGTAATTCCGGCAAGTGAATTATCTCATCACCATATAAAAGAATGTCCAGATCTATACTACGGGGGCCCCATCTTACGTTCCGCTGGCGGCCCAATTTAATTTCAATTTCCTGTAACCGGTAGAGCAAGTCCACTGCTGACAGTCCGGTCCGAGCTTCTATAACCTGATTAACGAAATCCTCTTGTTCAGTGTTTCCCCAGGGGGAAGTCAAATAAAGGGACGAAGCCCTAGTGACCTCCAAATCCCTTATCTTATCTATCATTTCCCGGGCCAGTCGCACTTGCCCGGCTTTATTTCCAATATTTGAACCTAGTCCTATATAAACAATATTTATCATAAGCAGTTTCACCCTTAAAATAGCATATCGCTACAATGTGAGCAAGGAGTAATTACTGAAAATTAAGAAATTAATAATTGATTCTACTACAAAAACCCTAATTTGATTGCATATTGGTGAATAAGTGTTAAAAGAGATAGTATTTTAATTTTGAATTCTTAATTTTGAATTTTGAATTATCGTGGAAAAACTCCGTTTTTCTTTTTATTTTAACCTTAAACGAATCCGCTACCTTAATAGCGACCGTAGGGAGCATCAGTGTGCCCTATGGGTACGTCTAATTGTTCATTCGCCGGATTTTAACAGCAAAGTATTGAAATTCTCCTGTTACCGGGGCTTCAGGTTTATAAACGGTTACTTCCACGGCCTGCAGGGGAAACTTTTTCAGCAGGGCCTGGGCAATTTTTTCAGCCAGACCTTCTATTAAGTTGCAGGAAGGGCCTTCGACAATGTTTTGCACCAGTTGATATACCTGGTCATAGTCTACAGTGAGATTTAGCTCATCCTGCTGCCCTGCAGCCCGCAAATCAAGAAATAACTCCAGGTCTACCTGGAATAGCTGGGGAACATTTTTTTCACTCTCTAATACCCCGTGGCAGGCCTTAAAACTTAAACCCCGCGCAATAATACTATCCATTTTCCTGCATCACCGCATCCGTCATCGCTGCAACCCGCTTACTGGCCTTTACATCGTGTACCCTTACAATATCTGCGCCATTCATAATGGCCATGGCCACTGTTGCCAAACTGCCTTCCAGGCGCTCATTAACTTCCAAACCCAAAGTTTGTCCGATAAATGATTTACGCGATGCCCCTATAAGAATTGGTTTTCCCAGGCTACAAAAGTCTCCCAGGCGCTTTAAAAGTAAACGATTCTCCTCCAGGGTTTTTCCAAATCCTATGCCGGGGTCGATAATAATTTTGTCCCCGGGAAGTCCGGCATCCACAGCCTGTCCAATCGCATCTTCCAGTTCAATTATAATATCTGCTATTAAATCCCGGTACGGTTCCCCCGCCCGCATTTGCATACGGTTATGCATCAAGATTACCGGGGCCTGTTTTTCCACCAGTACCGGCAGTAATTGGGAATCAAGCTGCAGGCTGCCAATATCGTTTATAATTTGGGCTCCATTTTCCAGGGCAGCCCGGGCCACCTCTCCCCGAAAGGTGTCAATGGATATGATTATGTCTTCTGTTACCAGTCTCTCCATAACTGGCAAGAGCCTCTGTATTTCTTCTTCTTCCCCGGCCATTACGGAGTCTGGCCGGGAGGAGGCAGCACCAATATCTATGATATCTGCACCTTCGTCTATCATTTCCCGGGCTCGTTTTACCGCTTGATCGGGATTAAGATATTTTCCGCCATCAGAAAAGGAATCGGGAGTAATATTCAGGATTCCCATTATCAGGGTACGTTCGCCCACTTTTAGGCTTTTTCCATGGGGTAATTCTATAGTTTGCGGCTTGGGCTCTAATCCCGCCAGTATACTTTCTATTTCTGCCGCCACTTTTTTTAGGCCAAAGGGTTGTACCTTAAGTTTACGCAGCAACAGGCGATAATGTTTTAAGGTGCCCATCAGCAGCACATCACCGGAACCTTCACCATTAAGGGCCTGACGGGGTATGGCCGCTTCGCCGCCCTTGGACAGCATTTCCTGCTTAATGATGTTGGCACCCCGAAAAGAAATATCTTTTAGTTTGATACAGTGAAAGCTGGCCTTGGGTAAGAGGTAGGGGTAGGCTCCCGGGTCCACCCCGATTTCTTCCAGAACCCTCCTGGCCTCCTGCTCGTTATGAATTAATATTACATGGCTTCCAGGCAATCGATTACCTCCTGTGGGTATTAATACTCGAAACCGCTGATGTTTATTTCTTTATATTTTGCCTTGGGACATTGGGAGCGGTCGGGGCATTCGCTGCAGATGCGGGACAGGTTATCGGAGCGGTGCAGACGCTCACCCAGAAAACTCATATCCCGGCTGATATTACGGTGTTCATAAATAGCCCGGCAGATTATCTCCACCTCATTGGGGTTAAAAAAGGCCCGGGCTAGAATATCCCTTGCTATCCGTGCTCCGTATGAGGCGTGGTCAATTCCTTCCTGGTATTCTTTCCATTTACCGATATCATGCAGCAATCCAGCCGCATATATAACTTCTTTGGCTGCTAATTTGCCGCTTAATCCACTATCTTTTATAAAGTAGTTCAGGTCATTATGTTCCAGAACCAAAATATAAGCAATTCGGGCTACATCCAGGTGATGGCTAAAATCATGCTGACAAAATTTTGGCTCCCGCTCTTCTTCCAGGTTGTAATTCATGTATTGCCGGTAAAGAGTATCATTTATCAGTAACTCTACCCTTTTCAAAACATTCACCCCAAATTTAATTAATAAACTCATGTATTAGTATTATATTAAACGACAGTATTAAAAATCCTTCACCAACTTGTCAAAATAATAAAAATTTAGGGGTTGTTTCGTTTATGTAATAAACAAACAACCCCCTGTAGGTGCCGAGGTGACAGAGGAACCGTCCCCTGTCACCACCAATTTTTACTAGGCTTCTGTTGTTCCATTTTTCGGGCCGCCCATGATTTTTTCAAATTCTTCGGCTTCCATGGTTTCCTGTTCCATCAGGCGGGCAGCCACCTCATGAAGTTTGTCCATGTTTTCGTTCAGTATATCTTCGGCCTTTTGATAGCTGCTTTCAATATAGGCACTGGCCTCTTTGTCTATAGCATAAGCAATGGCGTCAGAATAGTTGCGGTCCCGGGAGATGTCCCGTCCCAGGAATACTTCCTCGCTCTTATGGCCAAAGGTAATAGGCCCCAATTCTTCCGACATGCCGTATTCGGTAATCATTTTTCGTACGATACTGCTGGCCCTTTCCAGGTCGTTCTGGGCTCCGGTACTAATATCGTTTAGAATCAGGGCTTCTGCTACCCGACCTCCCAAAAGGGTGGTAATCTCGTCCAGCAGGTAAGAACGGGTAATATAATTACGGTCTTCCTCAGGTAACAAGAGAGTGTAACCTCCTGCTCTTCCCCGGGGGATGATGGAGATTTTATGCAGTTTATCAGTATGGGGAAGAAAATAGCTGACTATAGCATGACCACCTTCGTGGTAAGCCACCAGCTTCTTCTCTTTTTCTGATATAACCCGAGATTTTTTCTCCGGTCCGGCAATAACCCTTTCAATCGATTCTTCCAGTTCCTCCATGCCTATAGTCTCGTTTCCCCGCCGGGCTGCTAAAAGAGCAGCTTCGTTAACCATATTGGCTAAATCGGCCCCCGTAAAACCGGGGGTACGTTTGGCCAGGACTTCCATGTTAACATCTTCGGCCATGGGTTTACCCTTAATATGAACATTAAGAATAGCTTCTCTGCCCTTAACATCAGGCCGGTCGATTAATATATGGCGGTCAAATCTTCCCGGTCTAAGCAGAGCCGGGTCCAAAATATCAGGTCGGTTGGTGGCAGCCATGACAATTATACCTTCATTGGTGCTGAAACCGTCCATTTCCACCAGCAGCTGGTTGAGGGTTTGTTCTCTTTCATCGTGTCCTCCTCCCAAACCTGCTCCGCGCTGCCGACCTACGGCATCTATTTCATCTATAAATACTATACAGGGCGAATTCTTTTTCGCCTGTTCAAAGAGGTCGCGGACCCTGGCGGCTCCAACTCCCACGAACATTTCTACAAAATCTGAACCGCTGATAGAGAAAAAGGGAACTCCAGCTTCACCTGCAACAGCTTTAGCCATTAGGGTTTTACCTGTTCCGGGTGCACCAAAAAGCAGGACTCCCTTGGGGATTTTAGCCCCTATCTGGATAAATTTGCCCGGATTTTTCAGGAATTCTACTACTTCCTCCATTTCCTCTTTAGCTTCTTCCGCCCCGGCCACATCTTTAAAGGTTATATTAACCTCTTCCCCACTCATCATGCGGGCCTTGCTCTTGCCAAACTGCATAACCCGGTTTCCTCCGCCCTGGGTCTGGTTCATAATAAATATTAAAAAGGCAATTAGAATGATAATAGGAAACAGGGTGGTAAGCAGGGACATCCACCAGGGGGTGGGCGGCACCGGAACCACGTTAAAATCAACCTTTTTATCGGTAAGCAGTTTAATTATGTCGCCTTCCTTGGGTGCAGTAGAGGTATAAGCGGTCTTATCATTTAACTGGCCTTTTATGCGGTAGATGTTATTATCCACCTCTAGTTCGGCCGTTTTAACCTGCCCCTGTTCTACTTTACTGTAGAATTGCGGATAAGTAAGCTCACTTACCCTGGTATCGCGATTTGAAGTCAGTTGTATGGCAAATAGGGCCATTAATACTATAAGGACGTATATGGCGATGTTTTTTAGAGTTTTGTCCAAGAATATTTCCTCCCCTTTGGAGTATTGAGAATATCGTCATATTTTAGCATACCCGGTCATCCTTTTCAATTATAGCCTAATATCGTTAATTTGGGGATTGAATTAATAATATTCTGCTGGTGGTATCGTCAACCGCAGCGTCCTGAGCGATACGGAAACCGAGGACAGCGTATATTTTCTGTTCTGTTGCCAGCAGTGGTATCTGGTCTCGCTCTGCCTGGGGCACTTTCAGGTCAATGAAATAATCTTTGATTTTTTTAGTTCCCTGCATTCCCCGGGGGCAAAATACGTCCCCTGGTTGGCGTGAGCGTAAATAAAGCTCTCCCTTGATTTTATCGTAATCCAGGTAAAAATTGCCCACCTGCAGTTTAAAGTCTTTGCGCTCTAAAAGCTGAAAAGAATATTTTTGTCCTGTTTCTTTAATATAAACCTGCCCGGGTACACTCACTTTATAGCTAAAAGCAGTTTTTTCAGGCAGTGTCCGAGTAAAAATAATCTGCTCATAAACCTTTTTTACATACAGACCCTTTTTTAGCTGTATTCTCCTGGTCGACCCAGGTTTGTTGAGCAGGTTGGTAACCAGTTTTACATCAGTTGCATCCCAGCTGTTTTCCCCCTGCATAACGGCCAGGGCTTTCATAGTAATCCGGCGTTGGAAAGCAGGGTGCAGCTGCAAGATGCGATGGGCATCCAGAATAATCTCATTATTTTCCTGCTTAATTATTAATTCTTCCCAAAAATGAGCAGTTTCAGTTTCCATGGCATCATTTTCGGCAGCGGCAATATCGGCCAGTTGGTTCAGGCTGTCCACGATACGAGGGTTGTAATCCTGCTTAAACAGGGGTAAGAGGTTATGGCGGATGCGATTGCGCAGGTAATCGGTACTGTAGTTGCTCATATCAATACAGTACTCAATGGAGTTTTCGGCCAGGTAGCTCTCAATCTGATTTTTAGTTACGCACAGCAGCGGCCGAATAATTATTCCATTTACCGGTCTGATACCCCTTAATCCTTTAATTCCGCTGCCCCGAATAATGTTTAACAGCACCGTCTCGGCGTTATCATCACGGTGGTGAGCAGTGGCAATACGAGTTGCTCCCAGCTTAGCCGCTAACTCAGAAAAATACTGGTAGCGGCAATCACGCCCGGCTTCCTCCACAGACTTTTTTTCGCGGGCAACAATTTCCTGTACGTCTGCCTGATGAGAATAAAACGGAATGGATGATATCCGGCAGTAGTCAGAGACAAATTTCTCCTCGGCTGCTGCCTCGGGGCGCAGGCCGTGGTTGAGATGGGCTGCCACCACTTTAAAGTTAAGCTGGGGACATAATTGAATTAATATGTGCAGGAGGGCCATGGAATCAGGCCCCCCGGAAATGCCGGCTACAACCAAATCGCCCGGGTGGATAAGATTTTGCTTTCTAATATATTTTGATACTTGGGCCAGCATTAGAAATTCACCTCAAATAGTTTTCTATCCTAATGCTACCCAACTTCCCCCCTGAGGTAAACCCCGGCAGGGGAATTATGAATTTTGAATTTT
>JAAYCQ010000094.1 GCA_012729715.1 Syntrophomonadaceae bacterium | reverse complement strand
TTTATATGAAAAGTATTGCACTAAGACTAACCGTTTATTTCAGTATTGTGGTTTTAATCTTCTGTGGGGGACTGGGAATCTATACCTATACAACGGCCTCCAAGGCTATGATGAGTACTATTGAAGAAAATGTGGTAAACCGAGCTGTAGATGCTACCAAACTACTGTCCAGTGAATTGAATACTAAAAAAACTGCTGTTGAGACTATTGCTTCCCAGGATGAAATTAGAAGTATGGATTGGAATCGGCAATTACCAGTACTTCAACAAGAAAATAAGCGACTGGCTTACTCTATGATGGGTATAGCCGATATGAATGGCCATTTTAAGGGTACAGACGGCAATACTGCCAATATAAGCGATCGCGATTATTTTAAAAAGGCCCAGGGCGGAGAAACAGCCATCTCTGAACCTATTGTTAGCAAAACAGATGGAACAGTTGTTATAAGCGTGGCATCACCCATAACTGGTGATAACGGCCAGATAAAAGCTGTTCTGGTAGCAGTAATAGATGCCACTATGCTGACCACACTGGTTTCGGAAATAGAATTTGCTGACAGCGGTTATGCCTACATGGTAAATAAGACCGGGCATGTTATCGCCCATCCTAATTTTGACATGGTTCTGGACCAGTACAATCCGCTGGAGGAAGCAAAAAAAGACGCCGGACTGCAGCCCCTGGTTACAATAACTAAGAGAATGATGCAGGGCGAACTCGGTTATGGGGAATACCTGTGGACAGATAATACCCAAAAATTTATGGGGTTTGCCCCGGTTCCCAATACTACCTGGTCTATCGCCATAACTGCACCCCGAGCGGAAGTACTTGCCGCTTTGCAGAGCCTGAAAACAGGTGTATTAATAGCTACCCTATTCTTCCTGCTTATTGGCATTGGGGTAGCCATGTATTTAGGCTTCCTGCTGGCCAAACCAATAAAAGTAGCGGCATTACATACCCATGATATTTCCCAGGGAGATCTTACTATAAGTATATCGGACAAATTTTTACACCGACGGGATGAAATTGGGCTGCTATCTCAGGGACTGAGTAGAATGGTAAATAATTTAAGAAGCATGATGGAAGAAATTAATATTGATTCCCAGGAAGTAGCTGCTTCCAGCCAGCAACTGGCTGCATCCGCCGAAGATATTGCCTCCAGCATGGAAGAGGTTTCAGCCTCAACCGAGGAAATATCAGCCGGTATGGAAGAGGTATCCGCAGCTGCCGAAGAGATTAATGCTGCTGGAGAGGAAGTTACGGCTGCTCTTAACGAAGTTAATCGCAAGGCCAATGAGGGCCATAACAACGCTCAAGATATTGAACAGAGAGCCTTGCAGGTTCAGAAGGCATCCGAAGAAGCTCAGAACAATGCTATTACCATGTATAACAATATTAAGCAGAGATTAGTCCAGGCTATTGAAAATGCGGCCGTTGTGGAAGAGATATCAAGCCTGGCCGAGAACATAGCCAGTATTGCTGCCCAGACCAACCTTCTCGCTCTAAATGCAGCTATTGAAGCTGCCCGGGCAGGAGAACAGGGTAAAGGTTTTGCCGTAGTAGCTGAAGAAGTTCGTAAACTGGCAGAAGATTCAACATCAGCGGTGAGCGGCATTCATAATCTTACCGGGCAGGTTCAAGAGGCTATTAACTACCTTATAAGCAGCTCCAACGAAATGTTGGAATTCATAAACAACGATGTAGTACGGGATTACTCGCGTATGTCCGATATGGGCCAGCAATATAAAAAAGATGCCGATATGCTAAGCTCCCTGACTGGAGACATCAGCCAAAACGTTAACCAGGTGATGCAAGCCATGACAGAAATAGGCAGAGCTCTCGAATCTACCACGGCTACCATAGAAGAATCGACTGCAGGCACTCAGGAAATTGCCCGAGGCAGTGAAATGTCAGCCCGTTCAGCCCTGGAAATCAGCGCCGCCTCACGCAAAATGGCTGAAAGTGCCGAAAAACTCAACCACTTAATCGGGCGTTTCAAAGTTTAGTGTAGTTTGGCAGGGAAAAAATGTTATTGTCGAACCTGAATAAAGACTTGATTTACGACACGGGGGAAACGGCCTAAATGTAATGGCCGTAGCCCTGACTCCACAGCAGTTTGAGTCCCAACGAGTAGCCCTTATTGAAGAAGCACTGCAGAACGAAGTCGATCCCAATTTACACCTGGTTATCCGTTCCTTGATATCCCGTGATGCCGACCGTAAACCTATATTGAGCGTGATGTAAGAACGCTGGCCCAGGTTGGCGATCAACTGAAATTCATTAAATTCATGACTGCTATGGCCTCCAGAACTGCGCAAATGCTTAATTTATCAGCTGTGGCCAGAGAAACTGGTATTAGCGTACCTACCGCCGATAGATGGCTATCCATTCTAATTTCATCAAACATAGTACATTTGCTGCCGCCGTATTATACCAACATCACCAAAAGAATGGTGAAAACACCCAAACTTTATTTTCTGGATACCGGGCTGGCAGCGTATCTTACCAAATGGAATACTCCCCAGGTAGTGGAAGCAGGTGCCATGGCAGGTGCCTTTTTTGAAACCTTCGTAGTAGCCGAGATTCTCAAAAGCTATTACAATAACGGGATTTTAGAACCAGCGCTCTATTATTACCGAGACAAGGATACCAATGAGATTGATATTCTTATTGAACAAGATGGTACGATTTATCCGGTTGAAATTAAGAAAACCGCCAATCCGGGCAAAGAGCATATCGCAACTTTTTCCGTGCTGGAAAAGCTTAAAAGTGTAAAGGTAGGCACCGGGGGCGTTGTTTGCTTGTATGACAAATTAGTTCCTATCAAAGATAAAAACGTGATCATCCCGGTAACATGGCTGTAGAATTATGTAGGGGTCTTATACTTCAGGTAAGCTATGGGCCTAAATCCCTGTAATGAGAGTATCAGAATAAGGATAGGGTAAGGTATGGAAAGGGGGCAAAAAGAATTTCTTCTTGCCCCCTGCTTTTTGGAGATGACTATTTTACTTTAATTACGGTTCCGGTTGAGTTATAGAATACTTTATCGGGAATTTGCGTTGCAATGGTGTCTATGGCCAGTGTACCGGTGCAATGAGATAAACCTATTTTTTCTATATCCATTTGGTTGAAGGCGTCAATAGTATGCTGGATTCTAGCTGCATCAGCTTCGATCAGATGGGTGCCGCCTAGTACGGCATAAATGGGTTTGTGGGTTCTCTCTTTAATAGTTTCTACAATATTTAGGATGCCAGTGTGGGAACAGCCGGTAACTATAATTAAACCTTTGTTGGTGTCTACGGTCAGCGCTATTTCTTCTGTAAATTCATCCTGAATATACTTATCGCCGACTTTTAACTGCATGGCCGGATTCATTTTTTCCACGGCGCCTGGTTTGAAATTCCCAAAAAGGCTAATCTGTTTGCTCAACTTAACCTCATCGCAATCAACATATTTGATTTTTACCTTATGTTCATCCAAATATGCTTTATCAAAGTTGGTGCCTATGTAAGTATAACCTTTATGACCATCGGTGAAGTCCAGTTTCGGTCCGCCACCAGGTGAATAGTGATACTTTTGCAGATTGTCAAAGAAGCTTTTACCTACGTAGAGAGTATAATCATCGGGTTTGACATTTTCGACCACGGTCTTTACCCCGCCACAGTGGTCGTAGTGGGCATGGCTTAATACTACACAGTCCGTTTTCTTAAGATCGATGCCCAGCTTTTTAGCATTTTCGGGTATATTGCCCAGCTTGCCGGTATCAAAAAGTACATTGCAGTCGGGAGTTTCTATAAACATAGAAAGTCCAAATTCATTAATCAGGTCGGGGTGATTTTCATTGGAGTTCTCGGTTAGAGTACTAATTTTCACCGGGCCCTTCACTTGATTAGCCTGGTTAATATAAACCGAACCATCTTTGTACTCGACCTGCACACCTAAGAGTTCACATAAATAACGGGCCGGCATATAGGTAACATCATTAATTAACAGATTAGTAGTGGGCGCTGGTTGACCATTAACATAGACATTTATGGGAGTACCGGATGCCAGCACCGGCAGAGCGCACATAGTCACTATAAGTGCGGTCACTAACATAAGGCAAATGGTTTTCTTTTTTGCCTTCATAAAATCGCCTCCTAAAATATTTTCAATAAACTACAAAATTTAGCCGCAGCGATTAATATGATAGCTATCAATGCAAGTATAACATAATATAAAGGTTTCATACTATATATAATAAAATATAATATTTGGTGAAGTAGTGGATCCTGCTTTATTTCTAATAACTGTAGTCTATTAACATCAGCAAAAAACCAACTTTTGTCAGGCAATTTGAAAAATAAATAACCCACATGATGTAATGTGGGTTATAGTATTAATTTGGCATTTTTATTTCACCATAACCGCGTGAATGGCTTTAACTAATACTGACACCTGGTCTCCTTCTTTGAATCCTACCTCACTAACGGAATCAGTGGTCATGACCGAGGTTATCTCTTCATTGCCTATGCGGCAGTTACTTGGGACATGGCATTGCCGGATTTAATCTCCGTAACCGTGCCCCGGTAATTATTCCTTACGCCAGTGTTTACCTTGTTCACCTCCAAAGTATTTTTACCTATTTACAGCTAATTTATATATGGATGGGAGCTTATTGCTTTTTCCGCTCGTGGCTCTGTCCTTTTTGCCTTTGTTATTTTATCATGCCGATGACTCCTCGATGATGCACAATTTCAACATATAAAACTATAAAAATTTTTCATTTGATATATTAAATAAAATGATATAGCATAGGAAAAGATTTAGGAATGAATGACGAATAATGGGTTAATTTGGCTGTTGGGGCTGATTTGCTTGTATAGGAATAAAAAAATTATATTAATTAGTCATTGTTTACTAAATGTAAACGCAAAAGTTAACGGGTTGGCTAAATATAAGGGGGTGCAGAATGAACTAATAAAGCTTTTAATTGACCAGGGCATTGGCATAATTCAGCTGCCATGTCCCGAAATGGGGTGCGCAGGAATCAGACGATGGGGGCAAGTCAAAGAACAACTGGATACCCCTTATTTTATTAAATATTGTAATGAGATATTTACCCCCATACTGGACCAAGTTATTGATTACCAAAAGAATGGGTATAAGGTAATAGCCATTATAGGAGTTGATGGTAGCCCTTCATGCGGAGTTGGGCAGACTTGCTCGTCCGAAAAGTGGGGAGGAGAATTAGCCAACTATCAGAATACTGAAGAGATCAAAAACGATATAAAAATGGTTAATGAATCCGGAATTTTTATGGAACAAATTAAAAGGTTACTCGAAGACAATCATCTTTATATACCTATGTTATCTGTTGAAGAAGATAATCCGGCCAATTCAGTAGTAAACATACAAAGATTTTTGAAGGGAGAGATTTAATTGTTAAAAGCCCAAAAAGTATCAGTATTATTAGTTTGTCTTTTAGTTGGCATGTTGTTTTTAGTATCCGGCTGTAGCCAAAAAACGAATGATAATGCAAAAACAGGTGATAAATCCTGGACGAACGTTGAAGAACGAGAAGAGTTAATTGTTGGTATGTGTGCTCAGTATCCTCCGTTTGAATCAATTAATGAGCAAACAAAGCAACCTGAGGGATTTGATGTTGATTTAGCCAATGCGCTGGGTAAAACACTTGGAGTTAATGTAAGAATTGTTGACGCAGAATGGGAAGCGTTAATAGGTGGAGTTAATAAAGGCGATTATGATGTACTAATAACCTGTATGTCCAAGCAGGAATCTGCCGGCAGCAATGTTAATATGAGCGATGCTTACTATGATCTAAATGAAATTATTGTGATAAAAAAAGAGAACACTTCTATTAAATCAGTAGATGATCTAAAAGATAAGATAGTTGGTGTTCAATCATCTACAGGGGCAGAAATAGCAGTAGATAGTCTGAACGGATTAAAAGAAATAAAACGTTATAACTACAACAATGATGCTTTTATCGATTTAGTAAATAATCGCGTGGACGCTGTAGTTGTTGGATATGCTTATGCAGCCTCACAATTGAAAAACAGAACTGATTTAAAGATTGTAAACAGCCCGGTAGGAGAAACAGCAGAAATAGTTATGGTTATGAAAAAAGGTAATGATACTCTTACTGCAAAGTTAAATGAGGCTTTAGCAACAATTAAAACAAACGGAGAATACAACCAGGCTTACGAAAAATGGTTGAAATTATAGAATTTTGTTATGGAACTTAACTTTAATATCGTTATAAATAATTTGCCTCTGTTTTGGCAAGCTACGCAAATAACATTAAAAATTGCGGTTTTAGCTTTTGCGTTTGCTCTCCTTATAGCGTTTATAGTAGGGGTCTTGAGAAGTTACAATATTCCAGCTATATTCAAACTATTGTTATCGGCTTATGTGGAAATATTTCGTGGAACACCACTTCTCATTCAGCTGTTTTTTATTTATTATGGATTACCGTCAGTTGGAATCATAATGGATGCATTTACAGCAGCAGTAATTGGCTTGGCTTTAAATGGCGGAGCTTATATGTCGGAATCTGTACGGGCCTCTATTTTATCAGTTTCTAAAGGACAGGAGGAAGCAGCTTACTCATTAGGTTATAGCAAACTTGAGGCAATATGGCATATCATATTGCCTCAAGCTTTTCGTGTGGCTATACCACCGCTTATGAACGGTTTTTCCTCTATGTTAAAAGAGACTTCGCTGGTATCGGTAATTTCCATTACAGAACTAACTCGAACCGGTAATTTAATATATTCAAGAACTTTAAAACCCTTTGAAGTATATCTGGCCCTGGGTCTGTTTTACTTTATTATGACATTTTCGGTAGTTTTATTGGCCAAACAGATTGAACTAAAGGAAAAAAGATGGACGTTATAAACAATTTAATTGAAATAAAAGAAATATATAAATCATTTGGTGATCAACCTGTATTACGAGGAGTATCGTTAACAATTTCGGCGGGTGAAATACTAGGTGTTATTGGCGCCAGTGGTTCAGGCAAAAGTACTTTGATCAGATGTATAAACGGCTTGGAAGATATACAGTCTGGAGAAATAATTGTAAAAGGCCAATATATGACTAACAGAAGAAATTCTAGGGAAGCTCGCAAGACTATTGGCATGGTCTTTCAAAATTTTAATCTCTTTCCACACTTTACTGTTTTAGAGAATATCACAAACCCCTGTCGTGTCGTTAAAAAAATGAACTCAAAAAACGCAGAAATTATGGCCCGGACATTGCTGCAAAAGGTTAAACTGGAAGACAAAATGTATCAATATCCAGGCACGTTGTCAGGGGGAGAAAAACAAAGAGTAGCCATTGCCAGGGCCTTGGCAATGGAACCTGAGATAATACTGTTTGACGAACCTACTTCAGCACTTGATCCTGAACTTGCATTTGAGGTTTTTGATACGATAAAACTTTTAGCGGAAGATGGTCTGGCTATGGTAATAGTTTCCCACCAAATTGGTTTTATTAAAAACTTGGCTCATCGTATCATATTTATTGATGATGGTAGAATATCCTGTTTAGGCACCCCAGAATATATTTTAAATAACAATAACAATGCGCGCTTACAGGACTTTCTGATACGTCTTAGGGAAAATATCTAGAGAAGTTTTTTATTTATTTTTTATTTCCTTTCCTCCTGCATTAACACTGTTAAGGCTGGATAGTCACTTTACAAACTAAAGGCAGGTGGTCAGAGGCCTGGGTATCGGGGATAATTTTACAATGGCTTAGCTCCCAGCAGTTGTTGAGGAAGATATAATCTATGCGGGCACGAGGTTGGTCGGAAGGAAAAGTGTGAATACATTCCCCGGAATTAGCCTGAAAAGAATCCTGCAAACAATCCTTTACCAGGCCTATTTCGCTTGATTCCGGTCGGGCATTAAAATCGCCGCCCAGCAGCACCGGAGAGCTTGCAGCATTCACCCGGGGCAGTATGATATCCTGCAGATGGCGGTAACGTTCCGCTGCTTTTAAGCCCAGGTGCAGGTTAAAAACTGTAACGTTTGACAAAGGAGCCTCTATCTCAGCCTCCAGACAGCAACGCTGATCTTCACCAGGCAGGATATGATTCATATAGTTAACAATGAGATAACGAGATAGGATGGCATTGCCATATGAACCAGGCCGATAGTGCTTTACGGCTCCATAGGCATAATTCATATTTAACGTTTTAGCCAGAAACGCCGGTTGGTGGCTCATGCGGGTTTGCGGACGCCAACAATCCACCTCCTGCAGGAGTACTACATCAGGATTAAGAGCAGTCAGAACGGAAGCAGTCCGCTTAAGGTCAAACTGGCCGTCCATTCCCCGCCCATGTTGGATATTATAGGTGACTATAGTAAGGGAACTAATTGCAGATTACTCCCTTCCTCCATTTAAAAAGCAACACCTGAACCACAGATACATGGTCTAGATATCCAACTGAAAAGGATTATAACTAACCCCATGGTCGTAGCTATCAACACCTTCCTTACGTTTCAACCACCCTACCACCGCATAAGTTAGTGGAGTAGCTAAAAATTCAAAAGCTACTTTAAAAAGGTACTGATAAAGCACCATCTGCATTAGTACTGCATTAGGTACTGTTCCTATGAAACAAATAGTAATGAAAATTATGGTATCAAGCCCTTCCCCAACCAGGGTAGAACCAACGGTACGGGTCCACAGCCACTTTCCCCGGGTCAATATCTTCATCCGCGACAGAATAGCAGCGTTGGAGAATTCCCCCACCAGGTAAGCTATCAGAGAAGCCAGGACAATTCGCGGGGTCATACCTAAAACCGTTGCAAAAGCCCCTTCCGCTTCAAAAAAACTTGGTGAGGGTATAGCCATAACCAGGAAAAAAACCCCTACCATTAAAATATTGCAAGCAAAGCCAGTCCATATAACCATCCGGGCCCGTTTATACCCATATACTTCGGTAAGAATATCACCAAAGATATAAGCCAGCGGAAATAAAATTACAGCCCCGGGCAGGATCATAGCCCCAATGGTAATTAGTTTCCCGGCTATGATGTTGGATAGCAATAAGGAAGTAACGAAGAAACAGGCAATTATGACAAATAGGTAAGACGGTCTACTCTCTTCCTTAATCAAAAACTAATCTCCCCTCAATCAAAATCATAGTTTTACTATCCATAAGTATAAATAAGAGCTACGAAGTTGGCAAAATGTTTCTTGCCGGATTTCAGAAGGCGGCCCCCTATTACCTGACCGCTTTTTCCTGAGTTTGCAGGGCTTCCAGCAGGTGCAACAGGGGTAGGCAATATTCATCCTCTGAAAACGCAGGCGCCGATGCCGAAGATGATACCTAGCTTTAGTAAGAATCGGGCATTCAGATGCCGCCAAATAAGCTTGTGCATTATGCTTTCCCTTGTTCTTAATTTACGTTAAGATGAAAAAATGCGTATGGAACTGGATCCGGTCTGCATGAGCTTATGAGCTGGATTTTTTTAGACTTACCTCACTAAAAAAGATATGATACCTGTGCTTCTTCCACTTTGTCCAGTGGAATTACTGCTACAACTAGTTTATAATGGTATCCTTGGTATTCTGTTCCCAATCCAACAGTTAAGTAATACCCGCCATCAAAAAAATAATCACCAAAATCCCAATAATCGCCTGTTCTATCTTTAAATAGGTTCTCCCATTCCGTGTCAGTTACTGCTAAATTATATAAATTATTGTTGTACCAGAATTTCGCTCTAACTTGAATATGATTGTTACTCCAGGTTTTTTGGAAGGTTATACTATCCACAAAGATTAACATCAATGATGATTTAATTGGGTTTTGTTCAAGATAAGTGGCTAATAACCGGTCGGAAGTATTCACAAAAATATAATCTGTATCCTGACAAAAATCATCTAAATCCGGATATATTTCATCGTTAGACCGTTCCCAATAGTACCTGGCATCAATAACCCAATTTTCCGGTTGAAAGTACAATGGTTCCTGTGATTTAACCATAACATCCCAAGTCTCTAAAACCCGTGGTTGTTTACCTAATTCGTTACTTATATCCCTTCGGTCAAGGGCATCTCCTCCCGCGTTAACAAAACGAATCCAATTACCTTCAGAATCAATTCCAGCTACACATCGATTTCCGAGTTTTTTTGAATTAGCTAAGCATATAATTTTTTTACTTGGCACCATATCCCCTCCCCTCAATATAGTAGCCAAGCATGTTATTTACAAATGTTTAACTTCTACCCCTTGTAAGTTTTTTTGGAAGTATTCCGCTACCAATCTCCGGTGACAGTACTCAGCTTTGTCTTCTGCACAAAGCAAACAGATAACTCCAGGCCATTTACTTATACTAATTTGAGAAATCGGATTTCTTTCTTCCAAAATCTTATTAAATGTTTTCTCATACTCTTCCCACGAAATTTTTTTATCTTTATAATCTTTTAACAATAATTCAGTTGGTGCTAATTCAGGGTGATGCTCATATTTAATTCCAACTAATTCCAAAACATATTCCAAATCCTGCTTTTTAGCATAGCCGGCTAATTGCGAGGTATTGTTAAGCCTAACATCAACCACCTTTTCTACACCAACGTTTTTAAGCCTGGTTATAAATTCCCTTAGATTTTTCTTTGAAAAACCAATTGTACAGATAAGCATTTAATACTCCTTCCAACGACTAAAAAAGAACAGGTTGAGTAACGGATTCATCAAAACTAGTATTTGAATTTGTATATTCTTCTGTTTGTATACCGTGTTTTTCTAAAAACTTTGCAACCAACCTTCTATGACACCAAGTATTATCCGGACAAAAACATACCAAAGCTATTACCTTCCCGGAATTAACCAGTGACCACAGCCTTCTTAATGCCGCAAGTTTTACTTCAGACTTCAATTCCTCATTAAAAGTCTTTTCATATAAAGGCCACCATTCTTCTGGTGGTTTCCCCTTCCAATTATTTAAGTACTGATTATACAAATCCCAGCCGGGGGCAAGTTCTGGCACCCACTTAGTACCAGTGATACCCTTATCCGATCTGGTAATCTGCCAGATTTCGTCACAGTCGAGTTTTCTTATAGCAGATATTGAAGCGGTAATAACATACCCTTTATCATCAGTTTGCATTAAGAATACTCCTTAATAATGGATTTATTGTCTATACTTAATTATAGCCAATAATCACCTCTAAGTTAACAAAAGGGTGGAAACCTAAGCCAACGTTCCTACCATCAATACCAGTGTAACTTATAACATAGCTGTATATCCTCTGTATGAACGACTTTTTGTTTTCATCCGTCATTACCTGAAAGTGGGTACTAACGGCAACTGTAATGCCTGCATAACGATATAAATCCTTGGAATAAGCTCTTAAGTACAAGACTTGAAACGTTTTCTAATGATTAATCCCCCCTTAATTTTTAATGATAGTTACCCCTTCACCCTCGTCTCATAATACCTCTCAATCTGCCTCTCACATATCCCCAGCAATTCATCCTTATCTTCTTCCGTAAGCCGCTTCCAGAGCGCTGGTACAAAAGATACCTGGCTTAGGTCTTTGCGGTGTTCCAGAAAGAATTTGCGCTCGAATTTCTCAAAGGGCATAGTGAGCATCAGCCGGGCTACCTCGAAGTCGCTCATTTCTTTGACCTGGTTAATGGTGGCAGTAGGTATCTCTATTTGCAGTCCGGCATCAGCTCGTTGTTCATAAAAGGCGCGGAAGTAGCTTACCAGCGCTCCCAGGTCCACCTGCCCTTTTTCATTGACCAGGGTTAGCATGCCTTTGAGCATTACCGGTTTATGGGAAGTGGTCATGTGCCCGGCTTTAACATATTTGAAGAAGTCCTGTCTGATTTCCTCGGGCTTGCGGGCAGGTATATTTAGTTGCTGCCTTATATCTTCCAGGCGTTCCCGGTGAAAATAGCGATGGGTAACTCTACCCATGGGTAATTCAAAATCCGGTCCGGGAGTAATCTTGCCCTCGTCAACCCAGCGGCGGGCGGTGGCATCATCTACATATAGTTCCAGAGCCAGTTCATGCAGGGACATCATGTCTTTGATTTCTTCCTGCCAGTCAAAGAGGTCCACCAGTTCGTAATCCTTGATAAAGATATTGTGGGGTAGAATCGTTTCAATTTTTTCACCCAGCCGTAAGCGCCGGTTCTCTTCATCCATTTTCTCCGGTGGAGCCATCACCAGGGCACCTGGTCGGTATTCCCGTAAGCGCAGCAGGCGATGAAGGTTTACCGAATGATTATGCCGGGCCGTATTATCAATAAAATCAAATACCAGCAGGGCTTCTTTGCCCGGTACCTTGCGGGTTCCCCGTCCCAGTTGCTGCAGATAAATGACCTTGGATAGTGTAGGCCGGGCCATGAATAGCACTGCTGTTTCCGGACTGTCCCAGCCTTCATTGAGAATATCGCAGGCACATAAAACCTTTACCCGGCTCTGGTTGTAATTTTCCAGGATTGCCTCTCGATCTTTCTTTTTCATGCGCCCTTCTACCACTTCTGCCTTAACCCCGCTATCCCGGAATAGCTGGGCTACTTCCAGGGCATGTTGTACACTGGCGCAAAAGACTACGGCTTTTTCTCCAGGTACATGGGACAGATAAGTTTCCACTATGAGTCGGTTGCGTTCAGGTACATGCACACAGTTATCCAGGTCACGGTAATTGTAACGAATACCGTTAATCCTTACCTGGCTAAAATCAATGTTAGTTTTTACCCGTACACAACGGATAGGCACCAGTTCTCCGATTTCTACCGCCGTTTTTAAATCCAGGCGATGAGCTTCATTCTGAAATATTTCCATAATCGATTCCTGGTCATGGCGCTCCGGGGTTGCGGTCAGTCCTAATAAGAAACGGGGGTTAAAATAGGATATTACTTTCCGGTAGGTAGAGGCGGCAGCGTGATGAGCTTCGTCGATGATTATGTAGCCAAAATAATCAGGGGCAAACTGGGACAAGCGGTTATGTAAGCCCTGGATACTGGCTACCATAACGTCTGCATCCAGGGGTCCGGCATAGTTGTCGATAATCTTTACCCGTGCTTGGGGCCACAATTGCTTAAACCGGTTGGCTGCCTGCTGCAAGAGTTCCAAAGTATGGGCCACAAACAGGGTGCGCTGTCCCATACGGGAGGCATCGAGGACGGCGGTAGTAGTCTTGCCTGTACCCTGGGCATCGGCTATAAGGGCCATGCTGTGGTACTCGCCACGCAATTCCTGCAAACGATCCAGAGTTTCCTCCTGGTGAGGCCGTAGTTCCAGCACCGCTCCCCGCTGGCGGGGCAGGTAATCATCATAGATGCGGAAATGCGGGCTCTGCCCCAGGAACTGTACCAATTCCGCCTTGACCTTGTCGCGCTCATTAACCAGTTGGCGGTAAGTCCAAATATATACCCTCCATCCCAGGTAGGTAAGGCTATTACGTTTGAGCAGGTCGTCCAGATATTTATCTTCTGAAACCAGGGCCGGGTTATGCCACTGTTCACCATCTATTTCAATAGCGATTGCGTCCAGGTCAGTTTTCAAGGCATAATCAATATAGCAATTATCCCCGTATATGTTCTGGCAAGGATATTCATTAATCAGGTATTGGATTTTATCCAGGCCGAAGGTTTCCTGGAACAGTTCTACAAACAAGTCTTCAGCAAAACTGGCTGTATCTACCGCCTGGTAGCGGTCCTGGTAGTTGTCCGGCGTCATAACCTCTCCCCCCTGAGATTGCTAGCCCCTAAAAGTAGCCCTAGTAAATCCGCTTCTCCGGTATTACTCCCCGTACCCCACCCCGGGGGTTGTCAATGTCGCCCTGGTAGCGCGGTATCAGATGAATATGCAGGTGCATTATGGTCTGTCCGGCAGCTGTGCCGCAGTTTACCCCGATGTTGTAGCCATCAGGGCTATATTCCCGGTCCAGCATTTTTTTGCATTCTTCCAATAGGCTATTTAAGGCCCGGCGTTCCTCTATGGTAGTATCAAAAAAATCTGCTACATGGCGTTTGGTGATAATCAGCAGATGCCCGGGAGAAACCGGGTATTTATCATATCTGGCCCAGGCCAGTTCGTTGTCCAATATGATTTCTTCCTGATTGCAAAAAATACATTTGCTTTCCATAATTTACTCCTCTGTATAGGTCCGGGCACACTCGGACGTATTTAAAACTTACTTGGATTTATATCATGGGTAGGTAGATTTCCATCAATTTGTTTAATAAGCTTGACCCCACAACCCATAATTTGCGGTCCATTTCGATAAAAGGTTAGTCTCTTGTCTGCTTGCACACAACTTGTCTCCGCTCCGAATAGTTTTTCTTCTCCATACCAGTCTCTTCCAGTGGCATAACGAAGTTCATAAGTCCCCAGGGGTACTTTAGTTTTGATACTCTGACCACCCCAAATACAGACAGTTAC
The DNA here is from genome assembly GCA_012729715.1 of Syntrophomonadaceae bacterium. Lineage (GTDB taxonomy): Bacteria > Bacillota > Syntrophomonadia > Syntrophomonadales > Syntrophomonadaceae > UBA4844. The sequence continues at coordinate 7,303 of JAAYCQ010000094.1, read as the reverse complement.
CGCCGTCTTACCTGTTTCTACATCAACTAACTTTACATAATAATTTACCCCAGGTGCAGTACGAATACTAAAAGGAGCAATCGCTTCAGCCTGCTGAAAGTAGCGAACCTCACCATTAGGTGGAAGATCCAGAGCAGGCATGTTCGGATCGGGTTCGCTGTAGTTAGTATTGGAGGCGGGGATGCGTAATTCCGGTCTTTGAAAACTAGAAAACAAAGAATTATTCGCCGACCACAGCTTACCAAATATAAAGATGATTAAAAATAATACCACCAGGGTGGTAATAGAAGGTCTATGGTCTTCTCTATGACGTTTCATGATTTTTCTAATAGGTTGATTACCGGGTGTTCCACTATACTGCCCTAGGGGAATCTGCTTAGACGGTGGGGACATTGGCATCTTACGCTTCGGCAAAGTTGGCTGGCTACTGATTTCTGACTGAGGCGCTTGTTTTCCTAATTGTTGGCGGTCATATTCGTATCTCCTCATCTCGTCTCCTAAGATGTAATAAGCTTTTTCTAGCAAATCCCGTTTCTGCTTGGATTCCTGGCTATTGTCCTGGCACTCATTAAATAACTGATAAAACGTCTGCATAATTATTTCCTGACTGGTATCCGGAGCTACACCCAGGATTTCATAGTAATTCTCTTCATTTGATGGCCTCATCTTTTTGGACTCCTGTAAATAATTGATTGTTTTTTTACCTTATACTGTTAATTCTCCAATGTGTCAAATTTGTCCTGCCGGATTGCAATTACTTGGAATTACCTCCTGATTTATTAGTAAAATGATATTATTAGGAAAAGGAGGGGAGTTTTGTGAACTGCCTGGAAGCTATAATGACGCGGCGTAGTATTAGGAAGTTTAAGCCTGATCCGGTTAAGCGAGAAGATATTATGACCATACTGGAGGCGGGACGCATGGCCCCATCGGCGGGCAACCTGCAGCCCTGCCATTTCGTGGTGATACAGGACCCGGCTGTTAGAGCAAAGGTTCAGCAGGCGGTATTGGGGCAGGAATTAATGGGCACTGTGCCGGTAATAATAGCAGTCTGTGTAGAACCGGAGCGTTCCTCCAAGTATGGGGACATTGGGCGCAATTACTTTTGTCTGCTGGATGGTGCCAATGCTACTGAGAACATGCTGCTGGCAGCTCATGCCCTGGGTTATGGAGCCTGCTGGGTAGGTGGTTTCATACAGTCGGCGGTTAAGGAGGTACTGGGCTTACCTGAGGATGTTCAGGTGGTATCACTGATTCCACTGGGAATAGCTGATGAACAACCGGAAGTGCCCCCGCGCCGGTCGCTGGAAGACATGGTACGTTGGGAAAAATGGTAAACAGACGCTAGATCCGGCCGGGCTTTTCTACCCACTGTCAGACCCGGTAATAAAGGAAGGCATCACCTGTGCCTTTAACTGTTTGGTACGGAAATAGGCGAGAGTGAGGAGTAGGGATTGTAGGGGCAGACCTATGTGTCTGCTCGGCGGGAAGACCTTACCCGCTAATGAGGTGCTTACCCGCGGGCGAACACACGGGTTCGCCCCTTCAGGTGGGGGGATAATTATTCGTGATTTAGTGCAGTGGAGGGGATGGCCAGGGCCCGGGTTTGTTCTTGACCATCTATGGTCAGGGTTCCGGTGGCATAGATAATCCCGACCAGGTGGCCTTTTTCATCTAAAACCGGGCTGCCGCTGCTGCCGGGAGCGATAATGGCGGCAATGGTAAATACCAGCATATCAGTTTCAGTTTTATAATATTCCTTTACCTCACCCCGGGAAGAAACCCGCTGAAATCCCCGGGGGTTACCGATAATAGTTACGGTTTGTCCTATCTCTGCCATCTGGTCGGTGACTACCGGTAGGAAGGGCAGGCCTTTACCGTTAAGATTTACTACGGCCAGGTCATAGCCTTCAATAAGTTCTATGTCCTGGCTGAATAAACGATTGCCATCGCTGAAGGTAACCTCCACCGCAGAGGCTCCTTCGACTACATGGCGATTGGTAACTATCATCCCCTGGGGTGCCAGGTTAAAGCCGGTACCCTGGCTGTTGACTCCTCCCCCGGTTTTAGTAGTCTGGATGTTTACCACTGCTGGTTTGCTTTGGCGTACTAATTCTTCCTCGGATAAGGCTTTATTCTGTTTTAAAAAATCAAGGTGGGGTGGCCATAAAAAGGGCAGCCAGGCATAGGAAAAAGCAACAAAGGCCAGTAGGATTATAACGGCGGCAATTTTAAATACCGGTTGGTTTAGTCTACTTACTCTCTCTTCCTCTTCCTCCAGCAGTTCCCACTCTTCATCTATGGTATTTTCAAATTCCCATTCTTCTTCTATGGTGTTTTCGATTTCCCACTCGTTTTGGGGTTGGTTTTCATCACGCATGTTTTTTCACCTGCCCCTGGTATTTTCAGCCTGTACTTATGCCTGCCGGGCGCGCTTACGCTGATCAAACATTTCTTTTACCGACCACAGGTTAAGAAAGGCATTATAGCCCCACCACATGGACCAGGTAGCAGTTTTAGCTGCGATAGAGAAATACAGGCAGGCTATACCCAGCAGGAGAAAGGCAATCCAGGGCCAGACGCCGAACCAGGCTTCTAGTTTGACTACCAGTATGTGATAGAGGCCAATAGTAAATAGAACATAGAGTCCAAAGTATACGCCGATTAATTCCATTTAATTTACGCTCCTAATCAATGAATTAAAAAAACGCCAATTAATCTATATACAGTATAGCTTTCCGGGCTGTTATTGGCACTATCAATAAGTGTTAGTGAGGGGTGAGGGGCAAGGATTGTAGGGGCAGACCCATGTGTCTGCCCGTCGAGGGGGGGGGATCTTACCGGCTAATGAACTGCCTACCCGCGGGCGAACACATGGGTTCGCCCCTACAACCGCGGGCGAACACACGGGTTTGCCCCTACAACCGCGGGCGAACACACGGGTTTGCCCCTACAACCGCGGGCGAACACACGGGTTTGCCCCTACAACCGCGGGCGAACACACGGGTTCGCCCCTACAAATGGTTCACGCGGTTCATAAATCCGTCTCGATCGGTTCGCTTAACAAAAAAACCGGGGCTGGCTTTTGTAGCCATACCCCGGTAATTTAACAGTTGCTTTATTTAGTTATCTCTACCCGGTCAAAATAGGTCAACCCCAGCGGGGAGCTATGCAGGTTTTTAACATAGGGCTTAATCATACTATTTTGAGTGTAGAAGAATATCGGAGCCATGATGGCCTCGTCCATAAAGAGTTTTTCCGCCTGGTGCAGGGTAGTCATCCGTTCTTTTTCATCGGTAGCCAGGCGGGCCTTCTTAACTAATTGGTCAAACTCGGTGTTTTTCCACTGCGGGTCATTATTGCCGTTGTCGCTGGTAAACAGGTCGATAAAGGTCATGGGGTCATTGTAGTCCCCAATCCAACCATCACGGGCAACCTGGAAATCTCCCTTCTGGCGGGTCGGGATAAATACTCCCCATTCCATGTTAGCCAGCTTGATGTTGCTGATACCCAGGTTCGTTTTCCACATCTCTAGTATAGCTTCGGCTAGAATCTTGTGCTCCTCGGTGCTGTTGTAAATCAGGGTTACAGGCGGGAAGTTTTTCCCGTCAGGATAACCGGCCTCCGCCAGTAATTTTTTGGCCTGGGTTACATCAGCTTTAACCGGGAAGTAAGCGCCGCCAACACTGCGGAAATCTTTATCGGGAGTAGCATCCGGTATTCCCGGGGGTACAAAGGCGGTAGCCGGAGTCCCGGTTTTTCTTACCTTATCCACAATAGTCTGACGGTCAATAGCCAGGGCAAAGGCTTTTCTTACCTTGACATTATCGAAGGGGGCTTTCTGGGTGTTAAAAGCATAGTAGTAAGTCCCAGCCTGGGGCATAACATGAAGCTCCTTGGATTCCTTCTTCAAACGAGCTACCTCAGTCACAGGAATACTGTCGATAACATCCAATTCCCCAGCTTCGTAGGAGGAGAGCATGGTACTCTCTTCACCAATAAAGGTAATCATAACACTGTCAATTTTTACCCGCTCTTTATCCCAGTAGTTCTCGTTTTTAACCAGTTTGATGTGGTCTTTGCTTACCCATTCGGCAGCCTTGAACGGCCCATTGCCAATATACGTTTCGGCCTTGCGGGCCCACTGGTCACCATATTTCTCAATAATGTCCTGCCTTACCGGCATCAGGGTGGGGAAAGAGGTCAGACTCAAGAAATACGGTGTAGGTGCATTTAAGGTTACTTCCAGCGTATTAGCATCAATCACTTTAATACCCAGGTCTTCGGCTTTAGCCGTACCTGAGTTAAACTCTTCCCCATTTTTAATGTAGAAAAGTTGGTAAGCATATTCGGCTTTAGTTTTGGGATCTAAGGCCCGCTGCCAGGAATAGGCGAAATCCTTGGCGGTAACTGCTTTACCATCTGACCATTTGGCATCTTTACGCAGGTGGAAGGTATAGGTCAGTTTGTCGGAAGAAATATCCCAGTTCTCAGCAACTCCTGGTATAGACTTGTCGTCAGGATCAAGTGCTGTTAGTCCTTCAAAAACAGCTGAAGCAATAGTTCCTCCATCAGTGGAGGTATTCTGGATAGGATCAATGGTTTCTGGTTCTTGCCCGTGATTATAACGGAGAACCTTCTCTGCTGGTGCCTTATTCCCTCCGGCACAACCGGTAAACAGGGCGGCCAGGAGGGATAAGATGAGCAGACCTACTAGAAAACGTTTTTTCATAACTTTGCCTCCAATTTACTTAGAAATAGTGCTTATAACGATATTATCTTGTAAATAGCTTCGGATTTAGAAATTGATCAATTATCTAGAGTTAGCAGTAAGGGTAAGGATTTATCCGCTTAATCGCGCATCCCTACTGAACCCTTGGGGGTTACCCCTATCACATATAGAGCTGCAAACTCCGGGCGAACACATGGGTTCGCCCCTACACTTCTTACGCCTTAATTCCTACCGCTTTCGGCTCATCCGATTGGGTTTGGTGTCTGGCCGGGCGACACATGGGTTTGCCCCTACACCCCTCACACCTTACGCCTTACCCGTCACCTCCCGTGCCCGATGGCAGGCTACTTGATGCCCGGGTGCAATTTCCACCAGCTGAGGTACTGCCTGGCTGCAGATTTCCTTTACATAAGGGCAGCGGGTCCGGAAACGGCAACCCGAAGGCGGGTTTACCGGACTAGGGATTTCTCCTTCCGGCATCATCTCCGTTTCGACAGTAATATCCGGGTCAGGAATAGGTATAGCTGACAGTAGTAACCGGGTATAAGGATGGACCGGGTTATGATATAGTTCATCACTACCGGTCAGTTCCACTAATTGGCCTAAATACATTACCCCTACCCGGTGCGAAATATGCTTAACCATGGCCAGGTCGTGGGCAATAAAAAGATAAGTCAGTCCCAACTGGGCCTGTAATTCCTCTAACAGGTTTACTACCTGTGCCTGAATAGATACGTCCAGGGCAGAAATGGGTTCATCGCAAACTACAAAATCCGGATTAACCGCCAGAGCCCGGGCAATGCCAATGCGCTGGCGCTGGCCTCCGCTAAACTCATGGGGATAACGGTTGGCATGCTCAGCATTAAGCCCTACCCGATCCAGGAGTTCCTCAATCCGCCGCTGACGTTCCCTCCCCCGGGCCAATCCATGGATATCCAGGGGTTCAGCAATTATATCCCCTACGGTCATACGAGAATTAAGCGAAGCATAGGGGTCCTGAAAGATAATTTGCATACGCCGCCGCAAGGGACGTAATTCGTTTTCACCAAGCCCGGTGATTTCCCGGTCGTCAAAATATATATGTCCGGCAGTAATATCGTACAAACGTATAACGCTACGCCCCAGGGTAGTCTTGCCACAACCACTTTCTCCGACCAGACCCAGGGTTTCTCCCTTATGAACAGTAAAACTGACGCCATCTACTGCCTTTAAAACCTTTTTCTTACCCCTGCCCGAGTCTATAACGAAGTGTTTCTTTAAGTTTTCTACTCTAAGTATTCCCGCTGACTCCTTCATTTATTTAACTGACCTCCTTTTCCGGGGCCTGATGGTGACATAGCCAGCAGGCGGCCGTATGACCAGGATTAACCTCAGTTAGCTGGGGTCTGGTTTCAGCACAGATGTGCATAGCATACTGACAGCGGGGCCAGAAAGGGCAGCCCGGCGGCGGCAATAACAGGTCCGGGGGCTGGCCATCAATCGGAATGAGCCGTCCTTGATCCAGCTTACGAATATCGGGTACCGATTGTAAAAGTCCCCAGGTGTACGGATGCCGGGGATTATGGAAAATATCCCGGGTACTGCCTTCTTCTACAATAGTCCCTCCGTACATAACCAGAATACGGCTGCATAGTTGGGCTACTACCCCCAGGTCATGGGTAATCATGATGATGGAGGTATTAAAATGCTCCTTTAAATCTTTCATTAAGGCTAGTATCTGAGCTTGTATAGTTACGTCCAGAGCAGTAGTAGGCTCATCCGCAATAAGCAAGCGGGGCTGACAGCTTAAAGCCATAGCAATCATAGCCCGCTGGCGCATACCGCCGCTGAATTCATGGGGATACTGGTGGAAGCGCTGCTCTGGATCAGGAATACCAGTTAAGGCCAGCATCTCCACCGCTTTCTTTTGCGCCTGGGTTCGGGATAAATGCTGGTGCTGCATCAGGGGTTCCATGATCTGGTTACCTACAGTGTAGACCGGGTTAAGTGAAGTCATGGGGTCCTGGAAGACCATGCTGATTTCATTCCCCCGAATCTGCTGCATTTGGGATGAGGATAAGGTCAGCAAATCCCGGCCATTAAAATTAATACTGCCCGCCTTAATTTTAGCGGCAGGCGGCAGCAGTCCCATTATAGATAAGGAGGTTACACTCTTACCACTCCCTGATTCACCTACAATACCAATGACCTCGCCATGCTCCAGGGTAAAACTTACACCGCGCAGGGCCTGAACTTCTCCGGCATAGGTATAAAAAGACATATTTAAGTTATTTAGTTCCAGTAAGTTGGGCATTCTTTTTTACCTACTTTCGTAACTGGGGATCCAGAGCATCACGCAGCCCGTCCCCCAGGAAGTTAAAAGCCAGCATAGTAATGGCAATGGCCATTGCCGGGAAAAACAGCATATGGGGGTAGGAACGGATACCGACTACGGCATCCGAGGCCATCATCCCCCAGCTGGCAGCAGGGGCGGATACCCCTAACCCGATAAAACTTAAAAAGGCTTCGGTAAATATAGCTGCCGGGATGCACATGGTAACCGTTACTATTATGGGCCCCATACAGTTGGGA
>JAAYCQ010000093.1 GCA_012729715.1 Syntrophomonadaceae bacterium | reverse complement strand
AGCCGGGAGGTTTTAGAACAGGTAGCTCGAGAGAGAGAGAACTGTGTGTTAATTTATTTGGATTAGAACAATGATGTGTAGGGAACGGCCCCTGTGCCGTTCCGTCATGGGTTGGTTTTTTATAAAAAGGTTCTATTTTCAAAACCCTTAACCGCGTCTTAAAAATAACTGGAGGAGAATGGTGTGCAAATGGATTACCTTACAATAGCACTTTCCAAAGGGACTTTATTAAAACCCACTCTAAAACTGCTGCAGAAGGCTGCGCTCCCGGTGGAGGGGATTGAGCCGGATAGCAGAAATATGGTGTTTAGCTATGAAGAAGAGGCAATAAAATACATTATGTGCCGGCCTACCGATGTTCCTACTTATGTGGAACAGGGGGCAGCTGACCTGGGGATAGTAGGTAAAGATGTAATTGTCGAGCAGAACAAAGACGTATTTGAAATGGCAGATTTAAAATTCGGTTATTGCCGTTTTGTAGTGGCAGTTCCGGCAGAGATGAAAGACATAAACTTGAACGAACTGAATTACAAACGGGTAGCCACGAAGTTTCCGGCGGTGGCAGAAAACTTCTTCCGCAGTCAGGGACTGCAAGTCGAAATTATAAAGCTGCATGGCAATGTGGAGTTAGCTCCAATAATGGGTATTTCCGATACTATAGTGGACATAGTTTCCACCGGGCGCACCCTGCGGGACAATAACCTGGTAGAGCTGGTGAAAATAATGGATTCAACTACTCGTTTGATAGCTAACCGGGTAAGTTATAGAACCAGGCATGAACGTATCCAACCTATGATTGAAACCATGCAGAGGATAGTAAAGGGGGTAAATTAATGAAAATTAGAAAATTCACCACCGAAAACGATGATTTCAAAAAATTTCTTGACTCTGCCAATGCCAGTTTACAGGAATATGAGGAGCGGGTGGCACAGATTGGCCGGCAGATCAGGGAAAACGGAGACCAGGCCGTATTTGATTGCACCCTTAAATTTGATGGAGCCAGTATTAATCACGATAATTTCCTGGTAAGTGATGAAGAAATCGAAGCTGCCTATGAAAAAGTGGATGATGAATATATATTTGCACTGGGGGCAGCAATTGATAACATATGGGATTTTCATTCCCGCCAGGTGCGGAATTCCTGGATGGAACCGGATGAGCGGGGCAATATATTGGGGCAGTTATTCCGTCCTTTAGAACGGGTAGGGATATATGTACCCGGTGGAACTGCAGCCTATCCTTCTTCGGTATTGATGAATGCTATTCCGGCTCAGGTAGCCGGGGTAGAAGAAATAGCTATGGTTAGTCCCCCGGATCGGGATGGGAATATGAATCCCTATACTCTGGTAGCTGCGGCTGAACTGGGATTGACCGAAATTTATAAAATGGGTGGTGCCCAGGCGGTTTTTGCCCTGGCCTGGGGGACAGAATCGGTAAAGAAAGTTGACCTGATTAGCGGACCGGGAAACATTTATGTAACCCTGGCTAAAAAAATGGTCTATGGTGATGTAAATATTGATATGCTGGCGGGTCCCAGTGAGATATTGATTATTGCTGATAAACAGGCTAACCCGGTTTACCTGGCGGCCGATATGATGTCCCAGGCCGAACATGATGTCTTAGCCCGCAGTATACTGGTTAGCGATAGTGAAGATT
>JAAYCQ010000092.1 GCA_012729715.1 Syntrophomonadaceae bacterium | reverse complement strand
CTGTTTAAATCCCTCGCGGAAGTCCTGGTATAAAAACGGCACCCCATATTTCTCTCCCACAGCTTCCCCTACTTCCTTGATTAAGTGGTGTTTCTGGTACTTACTTACCAGCAGGGTAGTGCTAAAATAATCAAATTTACCCTTTTTGGCAACATGAGCAGCCTGTTCCAGACGTAACCGGTAGCAAAAAAAGCAGCGTTGGTTTTCCCGATAAGAAATGTTTTGAAAATACTCAACCGGGTTATAGTTCTCATCATAGATTACCTTCAGGTCGGTCTGACGGGCATATTCTTCCAGAGCCTCCCGGCGCTTAACATATTCACTATAGGGATGAATATTGGGGTTAAAAAAGTAACCCATTACCTCATAACCCTGCTCCCGCAGGTAAGGTACCGGGTAACTGGCACAAGGCCCACAACAAATATGCAGAAGTACTTTCGGCATTCGAATCACCTTTGCTTAAATTCACGCGGATCGCGCGGATTATGTTAGGATTTACGCGGAAATATTTTAAAAAATTTTAGATAAATCCACGTAGTTATCTGAAGAATCCGCTCCCTTAATGGTAGCGTGTTAGCGATACATCAGTGTGCCCTGTGGGTGCGGATTCCGCCTCATTTAGAGTAATAATGAATCCGCGCAAATCCTGTAATAATCCGCGTAATCCGCGTGAAATAAAATTCTATTCTCTTATTAATCCTCGAAAAGGCTGGTCTCAATATGTTTCTGCACCGGGCAGCCCAGATGGCGGTAGGCGTGTTCGGTAGCTATCCGACCCCGGGGGGTTTTTTGGATAAAGCCTAGCTTCAGTAAATATGGTTCATAAACATCGGTTAAAGTATCGTTTTCCTCGGACACTGCAGCCGATAATGTCTCCAGCCCTACGGGACCTCCACCAAATTTATATATAATAGCCTCCAGGATCATGCGATCCATGTTATCCAATCCATATTCATCAATATCCAGCATCTCCAGAGCCCGTTGTGCCACCTCATGGTTGATGGCACCATCTGCCTTGACCAGGGCATAATCACGCACCCTTTTTAACAACCGATTGGCCACCCGTGGGGTTCCCCGCGAACGTTGGGCAACAGCCCGGGCACCAGCTTCATCTATATCCAAACCTAGTATGCCCGCAGCGCGGAGAATGATATTACTCAAATCCTCAACCGAATAAAAATCCAGACGACAGTTTATACCAAAACGATCCCGCAGGGGAGAGCTTAATAGTCCCGGCCGGGTAGTAGCCCCGATTAAGGTAAATGGAGGCAGGTCTAATCTCAAGGTACGAGCGGCTGGCCCTTTTCCTATAATAATATCAATGACATAATCCTCCATAGCCGGATACATAATTTCTTCCACACTACGATTTAACCGGTGAATTTCATCTATAAAAAGAATTTCCCCGGCTTCCAGATTAGTTAGTATAGCAGCCAGGTCACCTGGACGCTCAATAGCCGGGCCAGAGGTCTTACGGATAGGACTACCCAGTTCAGCTGCTACAATACTGGCCAGGGTTGTTTTACCTAAACCGGGAGGCCCGCTTAAAAGCACATGGTCCAGGCTTTCACCTCTTTCCCGGGCGGCAGCAATAAATATACTTATGTTTTCTTTAACCCGCTCCTGACCTATGTAATCCCCCAGCCTTAAAGGCCGGATAGAAGTATCGGCAATATCGTCCTCTTCCCGCCAGTGAGATGATATTATCCTGTCATCCTGCACCTTAAGCATCCCCAATCTCTATCTCTTCATCTGTATGTTACGAGCTTTAAGAATCTTTCTCAAGTTTTCTTCTACGCTATCGTTTAACTCCCCTCGGGCCTGCATCTCCAGAACCAGTGGATAAATCTCACTGCGGCCATAACCAAGCGCTTCCAGAGCTTCGAAAATGTCGTCCATATTGTTGTCATTACTGCCAGATATGACCGTGAGCTGTTCACTCCCTATTTTATCCTTGAGTTCGAAAATTAGGCGACTGGCAGTTTTCTTACCTACTCCCGGAATTTTTATAAGCAGCTTTTCATCCTGGCTGGCAATAGCCTGGTAAAAACCAGGCGGATCGATAAAATCGAGGACATTGACGGCTCCTTTAGCTCCGATGCCGGAAACCCCGAGCAATTGTTTGAACAGTTTTAATTCCTCTTTTTCCATAAAACCATAAAGTTTAAATTCATTTTCCAGTACCTGCAAATGAGTATACAACAGCACTGTCTCACCCCGACCGGGTAATTTGGGTATATCCCGAGGTGGCATATTTATTTCATAACCTACTCCATTAACATCGACTACTATGGACTCAGCATTTTGCTCAGCCAAAAAGCCTTTAACAAATGAAATCATATGTATCATTCCCCTTACACATATCACATATATCATATCGAAAAACTGACTCTATGGATACGTTACTGTTAAAGTTTGAGAGTGAGGAGAATTATAATTCCCCCAGGCGGTTGGAATGTAGACCACAAATGGCAATAGCCAGTGCGTCGGCAGCATCATCGGGACGGGGTATTTCCTTCATGCCCAGTATTCTTTGAACCATTAGTTGCACTTGTTTCTTATCCGCATTTCCGTAGCCTACCACTGCCTGTTTAACCTGTAAGGGAGTATATTCCAAGACCGGCAGACCGGCAGCGGCAGCAGTCATAAGTACCACACCTCGGCTTTGTGCCACACTGATTACCGTTTTCGAATTACGGTTATAAAAAATTTCTTCTACTGCTACTTTATCAGGGAGATATTCTTGCAATAATTGGTCTAATTGAAGTTTAATATGATGTAGACGTAAAGGCATAGCCATTCCTGCTTCGGTTTTTATAGTACCATAAGCGACCATTTTTTCTTTTCCTGCCCGGTAATCTACTACCCCGTAACCGGTAGTAGCCGTCCCCGGATCGATACCCAGAATCCGCATTTTTACGCCCGCCTTAATAAATTTCTCCCTTATATATTACTTGAAACTACGATCAACTACTATGCTATATACGTAAAAATGCGCTTATACAATCCGCCTTCCACCTAACTTCCCAACTCTAGCCTAGCCCCTACTTCCTAACTTTCCAATTCCCGCTTCCAACCTCCCACCTCTCAATACCACTCAACCCTACAAATACTCATCAAAGTTTTCCAGGGCGTCATTCAAGGCGTTTTTATCCTTAAATTCAAATTTACCTGCTCTAATATTATTTTGAATAGCTGCAGGTAATAAATCCATGCGAATGGCCGTAACCCGTTCTAATATTTCCTCCTCTTCTGCACCCCGGTAAACAGCAACCATGCCCTGGTATTCTTTCAAACGGCAGCTCCCTTTATCCTGGGGACAAAATCCGTCTATCTGCTGTTTAATCACCAGGGTATCTCCCTTCCAATTAATAGAATATCCCTGATCCGGGCTGTATTTATTTTTTATGGAGACCAGGTCTTTCCCCACCAGGTCCTTTATATGTTCGAAACTAGAAATCACAGTATGTCCGCATTTAGTATATTCTTTTTCATAGACGATTGGGGTGTTAGGAGTTACGGTTTTTGCTTTATGGCTAATCTCAAGTACTGGCTTTTTTTCCTTGTTAATATCATTATAAACGCCATTTAATATGAAACCGCATAAAACTCCAGCAATCATCACCGTACCCAGGTAGGCCAGAATTCGCCTATTTTTCATATTTATCACCTCTTAGCTATTATTTCCAGCAATTTTCCTCGCTATACCTGACAAACATCCCAGCAGCAGGTTATGATCGTACCGATTGCCCATTAAATTGGTGTATTTGCCAATTTTAAACTTGCATAAAGGCATAGTTTTTGATTTATAATAGTTATGTAATAGTCAAATAAAAGTCAAATAGTTTCTGAATTTTCAAACAATATTCTTTTTCAATTGCTGTTAAGGTAAACTTAACCAGGCGAAACCATTAAAAGTACCCTTAGCTACGGTATAGATGTTTTAACAGGAGGCGGAATAGTGATGAAGAAAATGCTGGAGGAATCATTTTTAACTATTGAGCAGATGGGGTATGGTATCATCGATCCAGTTTTAGCCGATTGGGAAGTAGAAGGTACTCCAAAGAAACAGGACTTATCTGATCCTATGATTCATGGACAAAACAGTCCCCTTTTATTCGATGATGTATGGCTGAAGGAATACTATGATTATGTACAGCAGATGTTTAATAAAAATAAAGAACAAGTAAAATGGCAGGATTTAATTGCAGCTATAGACCATATTGTTAAAACTGAAGGACTTTGGGGGCAAGAAGCACCCCTGGACATTGATGATAAGGCACAAGTCGAAAAGGCTATTAAACATCGAAGAGAACAGATTGAGGATAATTCTATCGAAAATGCTTTCGCAGATTTTAAAGAATGGCCCGAAAAAACATTTGATATCCTATCCTGGCCGGAACAGGCAGTAGAAACAAAGGGCGTTATAGTAGAACTGCCCATTAAGATATACAGTCCATATGGCCGAATAGTATTATCTGGAACCATAAAACCCATATCGGGGGATGGCAGCTTAAGTGTAAAGAATTTGCTCGCCTATATACCCAAAAATATAGATACCCGCAATATAAAAGCCAGTGTAATTAACGGTGAACTCCTGTTGGAATTACCCGGGTAAGAATTATATATGGTGACAGGGGACGGTTCCTCCGTCACCTAAAATTAGGTGACGGAGGAACCGTCCCCTGTCACCTTTACTCCATTTGCTCCAGGATTTCATCGCTAATGGACATGTTGGTGAAGACATTTTGCACGTCATCATGATCCTCTAGCAGGTCAACCAGTTTAATAACCCGGGCAGCAGTATCAGCATCATTTATTTCTACGGTATTTTCCGGAAGCATTACTACGTCAGCATCTTCCAGTTGAATGCCCTGACCCTCTAATCCTTCCTTTACTTCCATAAATGCTTCGGGAGCGGTAATAACCTCATAGCTGTCATCGTCATCCCGAACATCATCTGCACCCAGTTCCAGAGCGATCAGCATAAGTTCTTCCTCGTCCAATTTCAAGCTTTCTTTACTTAGAACGATATAACCCGCCCTTTTAAACATCCAGGCTACGCAGCCGCTTTCGCCCAGATTGCCATTGGCTTTAGAAAAAAGATGGCGTATTTCCGAAGCCGTACGATTGCGATTATCGGTAGCTATTTCCAACATTATAGCGACCCCTCCGGGGGCATAACCTTCATATATGATTTCCTCGATAGCTTCGCTTTCCATTTCTCCGGTGCCTTTTTTAATGGCCCGGCTAATATTCTCATTGGGCATATTTATAGCTTTAGCCTTTTGAATAGCCAGTTTTAACTTTGAATTTGCTTCTGGATCTCCGCCGCCACCACTGCGAACGGCAATAGTTATTTCTTTGGCAATTTTGGTAAACTCTTTGCCCCTCTTCTCATCTGAACGCGCTTTTTTATGCTTAATGTTGGCCCATTTCGAGTGTCCCGCCATACTTTCCCTCCTATTTCTACCAGATTCCCGGAATCATTTTCTTGCTGTTATCCAGGTATTGCCTGTAATCGCTTCCTAAATGAGTAAGCAAAACCTCTTCCTCTATATTAATACGATAAATCACCGCTGGTAAAACTGCAAATAACATTATCACTAAAGCTCCCCAGGAACTGAATATCAATGCAATAGCTAAAACATTTAGTAAGGCACTAAGATACATGGGGTGTCTGATTTTTTTATAAATACCGACGGTAACCAGACTATGTTCCTCGTAGATAGCCACCCGGGGATTATAGTATTTTCCCAGGGTGGTAATAGCATAATAGCGCAAAATGGCGTTAAGAATAAAAATTAAGAAACCAAGATAAATAATCCATGGTTCGAAATTCCCCATCCTGGTGTAGTGGTATTCGATAAAATCCATCAGGGCATAAAAAAGAGCTAAAAGAGATGAAATCTGTAGGAAAAGATAGGAACGGCGGTCATCATCTTCTATAACCAAAGTATCCGGGTCCTTATAAATAAGCGTCTCAATTATTGACCAGCCCAGGAAAATTGCAAAAAAGGCCATAATAACCATAAAATCAAAACGGTCCAGGCTTTTCCAGGCCAGATAGCTGATATAGACAAAAACAATTATTGATATAATCATGCGAATGATTACATTTCTTACCCTGATATTCATATATCCCTCCAAAAACTATTACTGTGGCTTTCGTGGGTGTCATCCTGAGCGTAGCGAAGGATCTGATATGATATTCCAGTGAAAGATCCTTCACTTCGTTCAGGATGACAAGGAAAGTTATTTTCTTATTATAAAACCGCGTAAATCCTTATATAATCCGCGCTCGCTTAGCGAGTCCGCGTCTATTTTACTATTTGTATTCTAGTCTATTTTCGTATTTCCTCCGGAATTCTGGCGATAGGCGGCATCTGTCGTTTATGTTGGCTGATTTGGTTTAAGTGTTGAATACGTTCTATTACATCGGTTTCGCCCTGTTTATATTGAATATAGTCGTCCAGTTGTTCGTAACTTATACCCATTTCCTCTTCATCGGTCTGCCCTACCCATAAGCCTCCTGATGGGGTCTTATTGATAATTACGGAGGGTATGTGCAGGTAGTTGGCCAGTTCCAATACTTCCCTTTTTAGCAGGTCACCCAGTATTTGCAAATCTACTCCGCTGTCACCATGTTTGGTACTATAGCCGACGGTAATTTCACTTTTATTGGTAGTACCCAGAACCAAGTAGCCCCGGGCCTGAGCCGAATAATACAGAGTAGTCATTCTCAGACGCGGTTTTAAGTTTGCACGCAGCAGGCGCCTTTTAGAACCGTCAAGCTTTATATAGGACTCAAGTTTAGTTATCAGTAGTTGATATACATTATCCAGTTCCACTACCCGGTAAGGCATATTAAACCTGTCCAATAATAACCGGCTATGAATCAGATCTTCTGTACTACTTTCACAAGGTAGTACCAGAGCCATACAATTATCAGGAAAAGCCTTCTGGGCTAAGACTGCTGCAACTGCCGAGTCAACACCTCCACTAACCCCGATTACAACACCCCGGGCACCGGCTTCCTCTACCTTTTCCCTCAACCAGGTAACCAGATGTTGAACTACAGCTTCGCAGTTCATAGTCGTTAACTCCTCCCCTTAATCAAACAATTCGGTCGAAATATACTTATCGGCACTATCCGGAGCAATAGCCAGTATCTTTTTACCCTTTCCCATTTTATCAGCCAGTTGCAAAGCTGCAAATATAGCAGCACCAGATGATATGCCCAGCAATAATGCCTCTTGCCGGGCTAGTTGGTGACAGGTTTCTATGGCATCTTCATCCGTGACCGCAATAATATTGTCGACCAATTCTAAATTCAACACCAGGGGAATAAATCCTGCCCCAATACCTTGAATTTTATGTGGACCGGCCAAATTACCACTTAAAACAGCAGAATTTGCCGGTTCTACCGCCACTATTTTAATTGCTGGAATTTCCTGTTTTAGTACCCGGGCAATTCCCGTAATGGTTCCCCCGCTTCCGACTCCACAAACCAGAGCATCCAGATTTTTGCCCATCTGCTGCAAAATCTCCCTGGCGGTAGTTACTTCATGACATTCGGCATTGGCGGGGTTTTCAAACTGTTTTACCAGGTAATAGCGAGAGTCTGATTCTGCCATACTCGAAGCTTTTTTTACTGCCCCCGGCATACCCTCGGCAGCAGGTGTAAGTACTAATTCTGCACCATAGGCCCGCAATATCTTTTTCCTTTCTTCACTCATATTTTCCGGCATAACTATTACTATGGGATAACCTTTTAAAGATGCTGCCATAGCCAGGCCGATACCGGTATTGCCACTGGTGGCTTCTAAAATAATAGACCCTGGTTGCAACAGCCCCTTTTCTTCGGCCTTTTCAATCATGTAGAGGCCTGGTCTGTCTTTAATGCTGCCGGCAGGGTTAAAACCCTCTAATTTAACATATACCTCGCCCCCATCCCGGGAACGCATATTAGTAAGACTTACAACCGGGGTCTGGCCAATTAGTTCCAGAACATTTTTAGCTACTCTCACTACCATTTACCTCCCTGTCAATGAGATTATTTCAATTTCACCCCAGGCAGCCAGCTTATCGTTCTTTATTGCTAGAATACCGGCCACCTCCTTAATATTTTGTGCGAATTCTATAGCTTTAATTAAATCATCCTCAATTTTAACCAGATTAGCAGCTGCAGTAGCTACAGCATCTGCCAGGGCGACATCCTGAGCTTTAATCACCACAGCATCAGCCTTGCCAAAACTTAGACTGGGGCCTACCGTACCCGATGAAGTACATATCCCCAAAGGGGTTTCCTCCGGGCAGACACGGATGGCTATCTTATTACTAAAAGGAGAAGGGCCGGCAAATACGGCTACACGTCTTTCCCGGTGGGAATGCAAATAGATGTCACCACCATTTTCTATTATACACTCCCGACAGCCGGTGCTCAGTTTCTCTCCCAGAGCATGGGATATAGTGCCGGCAACTGCTGCCATAGGACCCACTCCGGCCACAGCAGCCGCTTTAGCCATTTGTCCGGCCAGTTCCGGTGCCCCGGGAAGCAGCTTAAGCGGAACCAGGGAAGTGAGAAATTCCGGCTGCAGGTTAATGTAGTCTTCTAATTGGCCCCGCAAACCTATAAGTTCTTGGCGACATAAAGCTACCAGGCTATCGGAGTAACTCTCCCGGTCGACTCCAATAGCCAGGTCGCTTTGCTTAATTCTAAGATTAAAATAATGCATATCACCAGCCTGATGCAGGGACCGGTAGGTGCGATTTACGTAATTATCTTTATTCATAACTAGAGGCTATAAATACCTCTATACTGCCTCCCTGACTTCAAAATACAACTTGATGGCCCGGGTAGGACAACAATCCAAACACATACCACAAATAACACACTTGGAGTTATCAAACGAAACCATCATGGTCTCCCGGTCCAAATCCAGGGCCTGAGTAGGACAAAACGAGGGACAAGCTCCACATTGGATACATATCTCTTCGCTCCAGACTACCGTTTCGCTCAAGGGTTCTACATGAATACCCAGGCTTTTCAGGTATTCCACCCCGGACTTATATTTTTCCCGCTTTCCTTCCAGTTCCACTACCAGGTAACCTTCCTTTTGCGGGTTTATATCAGCTTTCAGTATATTAACTACCAGGTCATAGTCCTTTATTAACTGATAAATAATAGGTTGCTCCGACTGAGCTGCGGAAAAATAACATACTACCCGATTTTTCATTTTACTCCCTCCTTCTCCTATCTATTACCGTTAGGGTTACGTTCAGGAATCGACTTGAATTCTATATTGGCGTCGGCAGAAGGCAGCGAAGCTACCGGTTTAGTTAACTCAAATCTGCCAACCTTTATCCATTCCTTCAAAGTGTCGGCAATTCTGCGGGCCCGGTAAATACTGGACTGGGGAGTACTAATGACTTCCTTGCCATTTATAGTTATTTTCCCGCTCTTCAAGTCCTTGAAGTTGGCAAAACCCAGGTCAATAGATTTTCCATAAGGATAACCTTCGCTGTAATCTACTATGGGACAATAGATATCCTCATCCTTTACCGCAGCATAAGATAATATTTCTTCGTCCAGGATCGGAATCGGTATACCAATTCCCACCGCCATGGTGGCACCATAGCCGATATAGCTTAAGCCCACCAGCCAGTTTGGATCCATCTGTTTTAAATCCCCGATTACGGCCAGGGTACCGGCACCTACCTTGGGTACTCCATTTTCGCCCCTTAAAACATTGGGATGGTGCTGCGTTCCATTCCAGGCTACATAACCAATACCTCCGCCCAGGAATATCCGGGTCCCTACACCTATAGTCTTGTAGTAGGGGTCATTTAGCAGGGGACTTAATTGCCCGGAAGTCGAATAACTGGCATTCCCTAAATTAGGTTTGACTATGCCCATATAGGTATATATAGTTCGGTCACTCAAGTTTACCGCACAGTTGTAGTTCTGGTAGGCATTGCGAGGATTAAACAGAATAGCCTCGTTAAGGTCCTCCAGCTTGATAACGGTATCCACTTTTTTATTAGGATAACAATCAGTACCGTAGCCTATGGCTTCCAACCTGATCTCTTTACCTTCCAGGAGGTCGTGAATAACATGACCGCCACCGTAACTGAAACGTCCCGGGTAAACCTTATTTTCCGGGTCATTTTCCGGCAGCTGGGCTGCTCCTAGATAAGCGTCTACGGCAGCAATACCAGCATAAGCTTCCACCCCGTTTAGCCATACTTTGCTCATTTTAATACGAGGCCGGGAATGTCCAAAATTCAGGAAAGCCCCGGAAGAACACATCGGTCCAAAAGTACCGGTAGTAACCACGTCTATTTCCCGGGCTGCTTTTTCCAGTCCCTGTTCAGCAACAATATCAATAACTTCCTCGGCAGTTACTACAACTGCTTCACCCCGTTTAATCTTTTCGTTAATTTCTTCATAAGTCTTCTGGTACGCCATTTTTTCTCCTCCCTTAATTAAGCAGTCTCTGAGCAGCCCGTACTGCTGCCCGGGCGTCTTCGGAATAAGCATCAGCTCCGATGCTTTGAGCATATTCAGGGGTTAAAACTGCACCCCCTACCATAAATTTGCATGGTAAACCCCGGGTTCGGGCCTCCTCGATTACTTTTTTCATGGCTGGCATAGTAGTCGTCATCAAGGCACTGAGTCCAATAATATCGGCATTTTCTCTTTCAGCTGAATCCAGGATTACTTCTGCCTTTACATCCTTACCCAAATCAATCACCCTGAACCCGTAGTTTTCTAGTAAAACACAAACGATGTTTTTACCAATATCATGTATATCCCCTTCTACCGTAGCCATTATGATAGTACCCCGGCTCTGGCCGGCCTGCTGGCTTAAAAGGGGCTTTACTATAGAAAAGGCCTTTTTCATGGTTTCTGCCGCCATCATCAACTGGGGCAGGAAATACTCTTTACGGTCATAGCGCTCCCCCGCCTCCTCAATGCCGGGAATTAATCCCTCATTAACAATTTCCAGAGGCTTCAGCCGGTATTCATGAAGAGCTTTTTCCAGCAGTTTTTCAATACCGTCCTGGTTTCCTTCCAGAACTGCGTTTTTTAATTGCTGGTTAATTGATATGTTACCATCTTGGGACTTATCAGTTCCAGGTTCGACCGGGTTTATGGTTTTAGCCGAACCAGTCAACAGATTGGGTATATTACAATTATTACATATATCGTGCCGCACATTACCCCCACTCGTTGCCGGTCCGCCCTGATAGTCTTTATACTGGTTAATAAAGGCAGAACAGTTACGGTCGCGGTTTAAAAGTACCCCGGCAGCCATTATGGTATCCCGCATCCTATTGTCAAATGGGTTTATAATAGGAAGATCCAAACCTGCAGCCAGGGCCATGGCTAAATAGGTGGAGTTTAAAATCTCCCGGGCGGGCAGACCATGAGAAACATTGCTTACTCCCAAAACTGTTCCCACTCCCAGTTCGTCTTTTACCTGCCTCAGGGTCTTAATAGTCTCCATAACTTGAGACTGTTCGGCACTGGCTGTCTGCACCAGACAGTCTATATATATATCTTCATCCCGCAGTCCATACTCCCGGGCCTTTTTATATATTTTACGGGCAACTTCCATACGGCCTTCAGCGGTTTTAGGGATGCCCTTCTCATCCAGACATAATCCCAGCACGGCTGCCCCGTATTTTTTGGCCAGGGGTAAAATGATATCCAGTTGCCGGTCTTCCCCGGTAGTTGAATTGATTAAAGGACGTCCAACAAAATTCTTTAAGGCTTCTTCCACCACCATTGCATTGGTAGAATCAATTGAAATAGGAACATCTACTGCGGCTTGAACCGCCTGAACCGCCTGTTTCATAGCAACTGCCTCATCAATACCTGGAACTCCCATATTCACATCCAGTATGGGTGCTCCCGCCGCTGCCTGGTTACGAGCTTCTTCTACTACCATGAGCATTTGCCCATCCTTGATATCCGAAGCCAGTTTTTTCCTGGCAGTAGGGTTTATTCTCTCCCCTATATAGGCCAGAGATGACCCCTCCCGAATATTTACACAACGGCCGCGGGAAGTGAGAGCAAATACTTTTTTTCCTGTCCTTTTTAAGGCTGGTACACCCCGCAAAACGTCGGCCATGGCTCTAATATGCTCAGGAGTAGTTCCACAGCAACCACCAATTATACCGGCACCAGCATCTCTAAGGCGCAAGGCATATTCTGCCATTTCCTCGGGACTATCGGGAAAAACGGTTTTATCCCCCAGTAAAAGGGGCAAACCGGCATTTGGTTCCACTGACAGGTAAACTCCAGAGTAATGGCCCATAATCTCAATAACCGGTAAAAGCTCCCGAGCCCCCCCGGAGCAGTTAGCCCCAACCGCCAGAGGTTGCAGGGCTTCCAGGGTAAGCAGAGCAGTCAGGGGGTCAGTTCCCATCATGGT
>JAAYCQ010000091.1 GCA_012729715.1 Syntrophomonadaceae bacterium | reverse complement strand
TTGATGAGGTAATAAGCGGTTTTCGGGTGTGCTATGGTGGCTTCCAGAACTATAGCAATATAACCCCGGATCTTACTACTTTGGGAAAAATCATTGGTGGAGGATTGCCGGTAGGAGCCTACGGTGGTCGCAAAGAAATAATGGAGCGGGTTGCTCCCAGTGGCGATGTTTATCAGGCAGGTACTCTGTCAGGAAATCCGCTGGCAATGGCTGCTGGTGCTGCTACTCTTAAAATACTAAAAGATAATGATTGGTACGACCGCCTGGAAGTTATTAGCTATGTTTTGACTACCCAGATTAAAACTGCTTTTGAAGAGCATGATCTGTATTATACTATCAATCGTTTGGGTTCAATGTTTTGTATCTTCTTTACTGAAAATGATGTAGACAACTATGAAGCGGTGATGAGCTGTGATACTCAAAAATATGCCCAGTTTTACCGGGAATTATTAAAGGAAGGTGTATACCTGCCACCGGCTCAATTTGAAGTAAGTTTTTTATCCTGTGCCCATAATCTAGAAGACATAGATAAAACCATAGCTGCAGTAAACCGGGCTCTGGACAGGATTGCCCAGGGAGGGGAATCTATTGAACAATGATTGGGATTTTTTCATTACCAGGTTTGAAGCACTCAGCAAGATAGATTTAAAATCCTATAAAAGGCCACAGATGGAGAGGCGCATAAATAGTTTTATGCGCAGTGTTAATATCGATAATTATGATAGTTTCATTAATCTTTTAAATATTAATAAGGAAGTATATCGCAAGTTTCTTGACCATATTACTATAAATGTATCCGAATTCTTTCGTAATTCCAACCATTGGGAGATATTGGAGAAGCAAATTATTCCGGAACTGTTGAAAGACAACAAGACATTAAAAATATGGAGTGCTGGTTGTTCTACTGGTGAGGAAGCTTATTCACTGGCAATAATGTGCAGTGAAAGACATATTAGCCTGAGTGAGCCTATCCTGGCTACCGATATTGACAACGAAGTCCTGGAAAAAGCAGACATGGGTATTTATTCGGAAAAGGCAGTACAATCAATGCCACCTGCATATCTCAAAAAATATTTTAAAGCCGAAGGTAATTATTACCAAATAAATAACAATATAAAGCAAATGGTTCGTTTTCAACAACAGGATTTATTAAAGGATAACTTCGGTAGAGGTTTTGACCTTATTCTTTGCAGAAACGTGGTTATATATTTTACCGAAGAAAGCAAACAGAAACTATACCAGAAATTCTGTGATGCCTTGCGACCCCGGGGTGTACTTTTTATAGGAAGTACAGAGCAAATTTTTCAATCGCGGGAATTAGGGTTACAGTCAATTGCTACGTTTTTTTATCAAAAAACTTAGTTTTCCACTCCGATTCACAAAATTTTATCAATTAACCTAAAAAAGCAGGAAAAATTATATCGATATAGAACGTTATTATTGATATGCCTATTTAATTAAATCTGTAAATTATATTTTTAACCCTGGCAGGTAATGTTGCCGTGGGCAAAAATATATAGATCTTGATCATGGGGGTGATGAAGAGAGCTAGTTTTGCTTATCGGTGTTATCTTAATCGGTTCAGCGCATGGAAAAAATTATTATTTAGTTGAAAAGGAGGAATGAACTTGAAGGTTCTAGTATGTGTTAAGCAGACATTTGACACAGAAGCCAAGATCGAGTTAAAGGATGGCAAAATCGCAGATGCAGGTATTAATCTGAT
>JAAYCQ010000090.1 GCA_012729715.1 Syntrophomonadaceae bacterium | reverse complement strand
TACTTCTTTTGTCATATTGTTGGTTTTTCACACCAAGACAGGACAACATAACAGACAAATCATCTGCTTTGATATCATTAAATAATTTAACGTTTTTCCCCAAATCTCTTTGCATATACAACTCACATCCTTTTATTATGGTTAAATTTATCATGTTTGTGTTGCATTTGCAACCGATTGAAGCAAAACGTCTATGATATAGTATTTACAGAGAGGAGGGAAGGATGGCAGGTGTTCATCATTTCCTCTGACGGAAGGATTTTAGACTAACAAAACAAAATGGATGGAGGTAATTATAATGTCAGATATGTTTTGTTTTCAGTGTGAGCAGACCACAAAATCAAGCGCATGTATTGGTAAAGCAGGTATATGCGGCAAAAAAGCGGATACTGCCAAATTACAGGATGTACTGACCGGCGCGCTTGTTGGCTTGGCGCGTGCAGCACAGGTGAATAAGCCTAATGCATCGACACACCGCACCATGCTGGAAGCCCTTTTTACCACAGTCACCAACGTAAACTTTGACAACGAAGCAGTAACCCGCCAGATTGAAGCGGTCCGCAACGCGAAAAATACTTTGCTAGCTCAGGTTGGAAACCCTGGTGTCAATACCGGTGATTATGATATTGAAAAGCTGTGGAATGACAACGAGGACATTCGTTCTCTGAAATCTCTGCTCCTGTTCGGTCTGCGCGGTATGGCCGCCTATGCCTATCATGCACTGATCCTGGGGTATAGCGATGAGGAAGTAAACAATTTCTTCTATAAAGGCATGTTTGCTATCGGTGAGGATTGGGGTATGGACGAACTACTGCCCCTGGTAATGGAAAGCGGCACCGTCAACCTCAAATGCATGGAGATGCTGGACAAAGCAAATACGGAAACTTACGGAACACCCGTGTCCACAACTGTACCGCTTACCATTGAGAAAGGTCCTTTTATCGTGGTAACGGGCCATGATCTATATGACTTGTATCAGCTGTTAGAGCAAACCAAGGATAAGGGCATTAATATTTATACAAATGGCGAGATGCTTCCCGCCCATGCATATCCGAAACTGAAGGCTTATCCCCATCTTAAAGGTAACTTTGGCACCGCATGGTATAACCAGCAAAAGGAACTTGACCATATTCCCGCACCTGTTCTCTACACCACCAACTGCCTGATGCCGGTAAAAGACAGCTACCGTGATCGCGTCTTCACCACCGCGGTGGTAGCTTATCCGGGAATGGTGCACATTGATGAAGCTAAAGACTTCACACCAGTCATTGAAAAGGCACTGGAACTGGGAGGTTATACCGAGGAGCACAGAATGACCGGTATTAACGGAGGAACACAGGTAACAACCGGCTTTGGGCACGGTACTGTACTGTCGGTTGCAGATACGGTAATCGATGCCGTTAAAGCTGGAGCCACTAAGCACTTCTTCCTGGTCGGCGGCTGTGACGGCGCCAAATCTGGTCGAAACTATTACACCGAGTTTGTTCGCCAGACACCTCAGGACAGTGTGATTCTGACGCTGGCCTGCGGCAAATACCGCTTCAATGATTTGGATTTGGGAGAAATCGGCGGACTACCTCGTATCATGGATATGGGGCAGTGCAACGATGCCTACAGTGCGATTCGTGTCGCGGTAGCACTTGCTGAAGCTTTTGACTGCGGTGTGAATGAACTGCCTCTTACCATGGTTCTCTCCTGGTATGAACAGAAGGCGGTCAGCATCTTACTGACACTGCTGTCTTTGGGTATCAAAAACATCTACCTGGGGCCAACACTTCCGGCCTTTGTTTCTCCTAACGTCCTGAATTATTTAGTGGACAACTTCAACATTTCCCCGATTTCGACACCTGATGAAGATCTGAAGAAAATCCTGGGATAATCTATGCAGCAGGGACTGTCTCAAGATAGCGCATTTTGAGACAATCCCTTTCAGGATCATTAGACATTATTCGACCGAAAGCAGATTCAGCCAAATTCTAAGACGTTGGCAGCCCACCGCCATTATCGAGTACGACGAGCAACTGGTCAGGCGGTTGATTGAAAAGGTCACCGTCTACGAGGATAAATTCATCGTAGAATTCAAGTCTGGGGTGACGATGGATGTGAACAAATAAGACTGAAAATGAGCAAGGCACTCTACGAAATTACAGTGCAGAGTGCCTTTGCTTTACTTTTATTATACTAACTGCCCCGGCAGCTTCTTTTTTTCTTTCAGTGTATTGCAATCCAGCATCCCTGTCATATCCATATACATGGCGCAGTTCGTAAGGCTCAATAACCTCTATCGCAACAACCTTGCCACCCTTTATATAAAATGTTATATCCCTTATTTCATTAGTCTCAGATGTAAAAGGCTGCCATAAATATGCGTAGTCAAAGTCATAGTTTTCGTCAAGCTCCGTTAAATTACCTTCATCATATCCTATAATACTTATTGCAGATAAACCTGTCTCTGATAAGGCCTCATCCTTATCGATATAATACAAATCATCTGTGTATGCATATAAAAGTTCTTTCTCGGCACTGCCTACAGCAACATTTTTATTTGTCCTCACGCCTTCAATATCTGACCAAAGATAAGATATGTATTCCACATTATCAGGCTCGTAATAATGGGTGCCAATCATTAAATCTCCTTTTTTAAAGGTGTACCAATATCTTTTATGCATATGAGGCACCATGCCGTCGCCATCATAAAGATATTCTTTTAAAGCGTGCATTTCATTATGATGTTTTTCAAGCAGAAAAAGGGTATCACTGATTGGACTGGCTTTGTCGGAAAATACAAGAGAAAAATCGCCGGTAATTCTACCGTCATATCTTTCCGAAAAACGAAATTCATAAAGATAATTTATACCTTCAGGTACATTTTCGGGGACAGTAGGACTATCATTTACTATTTCCTCATCTAAAACGATAATTTTATCAGGTAAGGTGGGTCTGCTACATGCGATAAACTGGTATAAAAGCATAATAACCAAGGCACTGATAAGTACATTTCTAAAACTGTTTTTCATTAATTACCCTCCTTAAAAATAACTTATTAAAACAAATTGCTTTCCTATAACAGCGCCGCAATCTAAAAAGAATATGAAATAATTTGCTTGTAACTTACAGGTCTTTATTCTCAAAATAGCGCACGGCCAGGAGCAAGATAATAATAATATAGATTAGTGTGTAGACAAGCATCCAAACGCTGGGAGTGGATGCTGCCCCAAAAGGTCCAATATCCGCAAAC
>JAAYCQ010000089.1 GCA_012729715.1 Syntrophomonadaceae bacterium | reverse complement strand
GGGGGTCAGGGGGACGGTTCTCCTGACACCTTTTTGTTGCCGTCCCCGGGTGCATTATTATAAGGGGCAAACAAAGGCAAACACAAATAAAGGGACGTTCTTTTTATTTGCAAAATTAATAGCAACCTTGTATTTTACTGTTTGTGCAATAAGTCTGATAAACTAGAATATAGAAATAAGTAAGCCTATTTTTCAACAAACTGTCATAACTGAAACATTGCATTGTTTCTTTGCGCTAAAATATAATTGGGATGTAGGGTAAATAGATGGCTCTAAAATTATTAGGCTTAAAGATATATCTGTTTTTAGAACAGACTATAATACGGTGTTAAATTGGAGGGAGTAGAATGAATCCGGCTGAGTGCATACGCGAACATATGCCTGAATTAAGAGATGAGTACCTGGTTTCTAAAATTGGCATTTTTGGCTCATATGCACGGGGTGAGGCTAACAATGCGAGTGATGTTGATGTTTTGGTTGAGTTCAGCCGGCCTGTTGACTTATTTCACTTCATCAGTCTGCAAGAACGTTTGGCCGAGATTCTTGGCCGAAAGGTTGATCTTGCGACCCCTCGAGCGCTGAAACCTTTAATCAAGGATCAGATTCTTCGAGAGGTGTTATACTTATGACGCGCGACATACGATTATATTTGCAAGATATTGTGGATTCTATCGAGAAAATTCAACGGTATACAGAAAGCCTGACGTTTGCACAATTTGAATTGAGTGAAATGGTAATAGATGCTGTGATTAGGAATTTTGAGGTCATTGGAGAAGCCGCGGGGCATGTTCCAGATGAATTTCACACCAGATATCCGGAGATTCCATGGTATAAAATGAAAGCAATGCGAAATATAATGGCGCACGAATATTTTCGTGTTGACTTGGAGATTATTTGGCGTACGTCTCGTGAATCGTTACCTCCATTAGTGGAAAAAATTAATAGCGTTATTAACGATCAGTAAACGTTAAAAACTTTATGTTAGTTTTTATTCCCTGGTTATATTTTACCCCCGGCTCCACTTACTTAAACCCTTTATCCTTGGACTTCTCAAAGTGCAGATCCAGGCCGGAGAGGGAATAGACTTTTATGGGATGGGTAAAGCCTTTGACCAGTTCCTCACCCACATAGGACAGGGAGTCCTTTATTTCTCCTGGCGGCAGGGCATTGTAAGAGCGCTCCGAAACCAGCACCAGAGTCTCAAAGAGTTTGGTCAAGGCCTCGGTACGGGAAGCCAGGTTTACATCTTCGCCGATAAGGGTATAGTCCATGCGTTCGGGACTGCCTACGTTGCCTACCACTGCCGGACCGGTATTAATGCCTATAGCTACCAGCAAGGGAGGGGAACCGTCTCTTGCGGCCCACTCGGTATTAAGCTGTTTGATGGCCTCCTGAATTTCTACCGCTGTCCTTACCGCTCTTTCTACATGGTCTTCGTAGTATATGGGGGCGCCGAAGAAAGCCATTAGTCCGTCACCCAGGTATTTATCCAGGGTGCCGCCATGCTTTTGAATAGCACGGGTCATAACCGTAAGATATTCGTTTAGACGGGTAATAACATCAACCGGGTCCTTATTTTCACTGTAGGCGGTGAAGCCGCGGATATCGGCAAACATAATGGTGACTACCTTCTTGGCTCCGCCCAGTTCAACACTATCCGGGTCTTTCATTAGTTCTTCCACTACATCAGGGGAAACATAACGGGAAAAAACTGCCCGGGTTTTACGGCGTTCAATTTCTGATTGGATAAAGTCGGTAGCGGTAACTACAACATAGGTCAGGAGAATAAGAACCAGAGGGGCAGCCAGGTTAAGCCACCAGTGCATGCACCATAATCCGTATACCAAACCGATACTGCCAGCCGTTATGAGCAAGGTGCCCAGCAGACCCTTCCAGGGACCGCGTCTTCCTACCAGAGCTGCGGTTAGTAACCCGCCGAAAAGCAAGAAGAGGCAATTGCCGATTGGATTTACGGTCCGATACCAGAAATTAGATAGCATACTCTGGGTAATGGCGGCATGGATTTCTACTCCCGGGGTCTCGGGCGAGCCGTGCTTTACCATATTACTGGTGGTATAGGGGGTGGCATATACGTCATGTTCATCCTGGGTAACCGAACCGATAATCGCAATCTTGTTTTTAAAGTATTCTGGTTTAACTGTGCCGTTTACCACATCGGCATAGCTGATATTCTTAAATGTTTCACGCGGTCCCCAGAAGGCCGGCAGGGCCTTATTCTCATGGTCAATTGGTATCCGGTAACTCTTTATGTCCAGATAGCCCGGGGCGATTTCCAAATCTTTCGCACTGAGACCATTAGCGGCCAGATAAGTAGCCACATCCAGTGAAGGAATGGGAAAGTCGTAGGTATTGACATCAACCATGGTAGCGTGCCGCATTACCTGGTCAATATCGGTAGGGGCATTAACAAAACCAATACCGGCTGCATGATCCATAAACATCTGGTGGGGATACTTGATGTATTGTACTTTATCGCCTTCCTCATCGGTCTCAAAATCAAACTCAAAGGGTAAAATTACCCGGCCGTGTCGTTCAATAGCTTCAGCAAAGGCTTTATCCCCTTCTGCCTCTTTTAAGGAACCGAAGGTAAGGTCAAAGGTGACTACCCGTGCCTGGCTTAGTTTATTCACCAAGTCGGCATGAACTGAACGCGACCAGGCCAGGGGACCGATTTGTTCAATTGAATAATCGTCTATGGCTATAACGACAACATCTTCACCAGGATTATGGACTCCGCTTAGACGAAACCAGGAATCGTACAATTTCATCTCCACCCGGGTAAAAAGCCCGATGACCACTAGCAGTTGAACAATAAGAAAGAGAATAACAGGAATGAACAGGCGATGATTAAGAATAGCAGAAATGGCCAAACGCCAACGCGAACCGGCCGAATGCTCTTTGGCAGCCATAAAAATTCTCCTCCAAAGTTCCTCAAAGGCAACGTATCCGTATGCCCTATGGGTATGTTAATCCTAAAAGATCTGTGTTATCTGTATCATTTCCGTATTTAACTGTTTAGCGCCGTGGTAATTTACCGGAAACATACTCCTGGACACATATACTACCATTTTCCAAAAATGCAATTTCCGGGTAAGGTC
>JAAYCQ010000088.1 GCA_012729715.1 Syntrophomonadaceae bacterium | reverse complement strand
TATTGAGTGCCGGTAAGATGCGAGCGGCTAAAATATTAGAGGCTTCTATAGAACCCCCATAATAATTAAGGACGCCCGGAATATTTATGGGCATACCGCTGCCAATTAGTTGCGCATGGGACAAGATATGTTGTATGGTAGTTCCCATATATCCCATCCCTTGTGGTTCAAGGGATGGATTTAATGCGCATCGCAGTCTCTCTGCTCTATATCCTGTACTCATCATAAGCATGAAAAAAGACGCTGACAAAACAGCGGCAGTCGGGATATACAGGATTAGCATGGCTGACCGTTTGCTTACATTAAACCAGCCTTTTAAAACAGCGGCGGTCAGAATAATCAGGCACGAGACACACAGTAAAAAAAGAACGGTTAAACTGGGTACCAGCATGGACAGGAAGGCGGGAAGGACAAAAGCCGCCCCGCACAGAATAAGGCCGCCATAGCCTTTGTTTCTCATGCTGTAGATCAATCCAGCGAAGGCGGTCGGAAACAGCATCAGCGGATAAATTGCATATACGGTCGCGCCCTTTACTTCCCCGGTAAAGAAACAACAAAGAACGATTATCCCGCCGAGCGCGAAAAATACAGTCTTGGGATATTTCCCCACAATGGTGAAATCTGCGAAATAGGAGGCCAACATCACGATGACGGCAATCCCCGCCCACACCATCTGTTGTTGAAGCACCCACCCTCTGTCAAAAGCGGAATCCATAAAAAACTGAATCGCAAATCCTAAAAGAAGCATACCGCCTGTCAGGGCAAGCAGCATCCAATCCGGTTTCGGCCTGTGTACATGGTCAAGCTGCCCCCCTACAACAACAGGGTCTCCCATCTCCGCAATCGCCTTATACGTTGCCGTTGCTTCATCAAGTCCCTCTTTTATCAAGGCATTCTTTTGGTCATTTATGTGGTTTTTAATTTCCTCTAAAACCATAGGCTGCGCCCTTTTCCACCGTACTTGTTCGCGTACCGCTTCCAAATACTCAGTAATCTTATCAGACGGTTGCAAAAGTTGCACCTCCCAGGACATCATTTACCGCAGAGGTATAAGTTTTCCATTCCTTTTTTTTCTCATTCAAATAATTGTGGCCATTTTCAGTGAGGCTGTAGTATTTTCGCACCTTCGCGTTGTCAGCAGTCTTTTCGTAAGAAGTGACCAGTTCTTTTTGCTCCAAAGTGTGAAGCAGTGGATATAATGTTCCTGCTTTTAACTCAAAAACATTTTTCGATTTTTTTGTGAGTTCGTCGATCATTTGATAACCATACATATCCGCTTCTTCAAGCAGTTTTAATAAAAGCATGGTTGTGCTTCCTGTTAGTAAGTTTTTCTCCATTATTATATTTGCACCTCCATATATAGATAATCTATATATGTCAAGGACAAAAGAGCCTATCAAACCCATAAAGTTGCAGCTACATTATGCAAGTTCATAGCATAAAAGAATAGGAATATATAAGATAGGCTGGTTTCAAACCAGTTCTGGTTGCTTTCAGCCCTTTGCTTATGCCTGCATCACCATATCACTGAACACCTGTGTGGTATGAGTTACTTTTGGCAAAACTGTCTATATCAAAATTATTCACCACATCATCCATACCACCGATATGATCGTTGTATAATGACATCCAACATGACTTTCGTTAAAAAGTGCACCCCCCTTGAGAAAAATGCACAGGGGGTGTGCATCTTTATGCAAAAAGGGGGGCGAATATCGTGTCTGAAGCATCCCGAAAACCCCCACAAACACCAAAAATTCCAGCATTACTGGACTTTTCATTGTATCAAAGATTAAGTTCTTTAATGGTCAGGATGACAGGATTCGAACCTACGACCTTATCAAATACGAACCAGATCTAGCGACTATTACACGAAAACTTGAAACCATCTTTTCTATTATCACTTTCACTCATCTGCAGATTAATCAGATGATAGACGCAGGTATTCAGTCATTAAATAGTACGCCGGGCTTCATCTTATACAATTCCGCAAAAACCCCAATACTCCCCACCCCTATATCCATTTCTGCAAAAAAGTACGCCCCCCTTAAAACTAAAATTCCCTCACACTATACGCCTGAGGGAACATAAAATACATATCTAAACAAAGCTCGAAACCTCGGAACCCCTAGGAGTCTAGCTACTTCCGCTCTATCACCACTACCGTCTCAACATGCGGCGTCCGGGGAAACATATCGACAGGTTGAACCTCGGTTATGGTATAGCTCTTGGATGCAAACAGCCGCAAATCGCGGGCCAGGGTGGAGGGGTTGCAGGAGACGTATATGATGCGCGGGGCACCGGTTTTAATAACTGCTTCAATGGTCTGCACCTTGCAGCCAGCCCTGGGTGGGTCGAGGACAACTACATCAAAGGGCTGATTTAACCGGTTTATTACGTCTTCACAGGAGCCGGCATAGAATCGGGCATTCTGGATACCATTTATGGTGGCATTCTGCTTCGCATCGGCAACCGCTTGCAGGTAAAGCTCTATCCCAACCACCTGGGAAGCATGTTGGGCCAGGCTCAAGGTAATGGTGCCAATGCCACAAAATTCATCCAATACCGTTTCCTTACCACTTAGGGCAGCATATTGGTGAATAAGTTGATAGAGTTTTTCGGTCTGCTGGTGATTGACCTGTAAAAAGGCCAGGGGGGATATCCGAAAAGTTAAGCCACATAATTGTTCCTCTAGAAAAGGCTCACCCTGTAATGTCTTAATCTCGGAGCCTTGATTAATATGCAGGGACAGATTAGCAGGCAAAGATGAAGCCCAGGCGGATAATGCGTCATTATTGCATTTATCGCTTAGTACCAGGCTCATATGCCCGGTCCAGGATGAACGCCTAAGGCTGATTTCCGTTTCTGGTTGTACCTCCAGGCCGGATAGATTAACTGCCAGGCTGTTTTGGACCTGTTCCATATCCTCGTGAATCAGGGTGCAGCCACCGAGGGGTATCAGGTCATGACTACCTTCGCGGTAAAAACCCATCTGCATTTTGCCATTAACCATGGCGGTATGCCAGACTACTTTGTTGCGGTAGCGGTACGGTTTTTCCATGCCTATGACCGGCAGCACCTCAGCCTCTATTCCCCCTAAACGTTTCAGGGTTTCCTTAACCATGTTTCTTTTTAAATCCAGTTCCCGGACATAATCAATATGCTGGTAGGCACAACCGCCACAATCATAATAGGCAGGACAGACTGGTTGCCTGCGGTCAGGTGAGGCCGTGTATACCCCGGTTAGCTTCCCCCGAGCAAATCGTTTATGCTCTTGCAGAATTTCTACCTCAACCTCTTCACCGGGGATAGCATAAGGAATAAAGGTTGCTTTACCATTTATACGGGCTACACCTTCTCCACGGTGACTGATACCTTCGGTTTTTGCCCGCATCAGGCTGTCCTCCTTTTAGCAAGTTGTCCAGTAAATATGTATCATGTTCGACATAATGAGGAAATATCAGATTTATTACTTAACCCTAAATGTACTCTGTTACATGGGTGATTG
>JAAYCQ010000087.1 GCA_012729715.1 Syntrophomonadaceae bacterium | reverse complement strand
GTTCAAAACCAGAGTATTAACTGATGCCAGCATAATATTCTCTCTTTCTTCTTAAATGGGGTTAAAATTCGAGTGAAAACCAGTATATTCCTGCTTTTGGACATAATGTTGGAAATTGCGACAAAGGAGAGGGGGGCGGACGGGAATTAGTTACCCGATGATGGGGTCCGGGCCCTGTTTTCAATTGGGGCTTTTTCGAAAACTCTGCTACAACCTATAGAATGACTTATAATGGTTCATTCTATCTGGGATATTTACGCCGGCTGTATATTACCAGAAAAGTATTCTACAAATGTTGCCTAACCGTGTTGTCACTCTGTGGGTATCAGTATACTGTCACTTGGAATGTTATTCCTCAATTATGCAGACTCCTTAGATAGAACTCTTCTTCTTGTTGATTCCATTCTACTCTAACCTTTACAGGATTATCGCCTTTCGGGAGATCGGAGTTCCCCCCTGATACTATCCGTATTTGTTTATTTTTAGAGTCCAAATTTCGTCGGGCTGTATAGCTACCATATAAACATTCATAACTTATTAAAACATCATCTATTTTTTCTTTCGATTCTCCGTCATAACGCAGTGTAAAGATTTCTTTTAAGTTACCTCCTCTTCGTTCATATCTTAGTTGTGCGGACCATACGTTTCCTTGACCAGCAAATACTATTATATTATTACTAATATATACATAAGTAATAATAACTAAAGCAATAAAGCCTATTGACACCACAATTGCCTTTTTCATAAATGCCTCCATTGAATTGAGAGCGCATAGGCGCTCTCAAAACACTATTAATATTCGAACCCTTCTAAACCGTAATCTGTTATTTTAACCTCTAATTCCCATGATGATGTACCACGATTAATCTTGACATAAGTACCTCCCATTTGACCAGTAAGTCCAGTGTGGGAAATGTATTCCGAGCTCCACGAGGGATAAAGAGAATACCACTGACCGGAGTTACTCAAGCTTCTTTCCGCACGCGCTGGATTCCAAACAGATGAGCCAACTTGACCTCCATCATAAGTCTCTCCAAAAGCCAATGAATATGTTGCCCTTATCGGATAACTCACTGTATTGTCGAGTCGCTCATATCTTCCTTCCCATTTAGAAATACGATGATAATCAATACTATTTTTTGTCAAAGTTCCATAAAAATAAGCTCGAATGGATACTCTAGTTGTATATGCGCCCTCGTCCCGTCGGGTTTTTTCATCAGATGCAAAAACCGTAACACGGCTAATAGTGCCTCTTTCACCAGTTTGTTTATCTATAACATCTCTTGCTTTTTCTATCACTACATAGCATGGTATTTCCTGATCATCTTGAATAGCCTCAACCCGGAAATCAGAAACTTCAGTTGATTTTTTAGCTAATGCCATTAATTCTTCATAGGTATCGGCCATTTCGTATTCCTTAACGGTCAAATAATCGTCGGAAAGCGCATAAGATTCATCAGCCAGACAAGGAGTCACAATTAAACAAACCATCATTAAACCAATTATTATTCTTATCAACTGTTTTTTCATGTAATCCCTCCGTTCAATTTGATTTTCAATAAGAATAGCAATTTACTACAAACTTTTACTATACATTTTGACCTGTAAAGGCAATTATAGTCGTTATAAAGCCCTCCAATCTATCAATACTTCGCGCGATAATACTTCAATTACATTTCCCCCATACAATTCCTGCCAATACCTCTTGAGTTCCCATTTCAATGGCGTGAAATCCCGTTCGTGGGGTATGAGTATCCGAAAATGCGGCAGGAATTAAATGGTTGTTGTTGTAATTAATATAACAAACTTTATTTATAGGATATTTATGGAGGAATTATGTTTGCATTGCCATGGTATAGCATTCTTTTAATTTCTATACCTCAAACGATCTTCAGCCTTCTAATAGGATTTCAACTGTTTAATCTTCGGATGGATTTACGAAAATGCTTGATAGTGGCAATAGTGGTAGGTATAGTTACTTATTTGTTAAGAAGAACCTTGGTAATACCGGGGATACATACTGTATTGATAATTTTGCTGATGGTTATCTCCATCACCTTAATCAACAGGGGAAATATCTTATACAACTTCCTTGCTGTGATGCTGGGTTCAATGATCTTGGGAGTCATTGAAGGAGTATGGTGTCCTCTGTTTCTAAGTCTTACTTCCCTTTCAATTAGAGATTTGGCTATTTATCCTTGGCTTAACATAG
>JAAYCQ010000012.1 GCA_012729715.1 Syntrophomonadaceae bacterium | reverse complement strand
TTCGAGGGTTCGAATCCCTCTCTCTCCGCCATGTGCGCCCGTAGCTCAGCTGGATAGAGTAACAGACTACGAATCTGGAGGTCGCAGGTTCGAATCCTGCCGGGCGCGCCATTTTATAGCCTGCTAAAGCCCGAAGTATCGGGCTTTTTGTATTGTGAGAAAAACTTCCGGAGGTTTGATACTTTACCATAAGAATCCAATTAAAACAAAATAGCAAGATTTTGAAGAGACCTGGTGTAAAGCGGGTCTTTTTTCTATGGGAGGATTATCGACTTATTAATAGAACCGTCAATATTGAAAGGTAAGCACAATACAAAGCAACACAGAAGGGATGAGGGTCATGATTACATTAACCAAGCTTTTAGGAATTGACGAGAAAGACATAGATCAGTATAAAATCCATTTTGCCATTGGAGACAAGTCCAACAACAGAACTGAACCCTTAACCGCTTATAGAAACAATACCTTCAAAGAATGGCAGGAACGCCAGAGTAAAAAGAACTTTGAGCGGACCTATATTCTATCGCTTATATATTACAAAACGGATCAATGGTTATTCGGAGGAGTATATAAGAGCAAAGGGTGCCATAAGAAGGGAGACAAGTATTATTACGATACGGAACTTCTTGATATTCAACAAGACCTAATCGGAAGAGTTATTGTCGAATACAAGAAATCATTTAGGCAGTCTTATCCGTTATTAGAGACCTGTTATTCTGGATCTTATTGTTAAAGGGATGCTGGAAAAGCCATCGATGATTAAAGAATTTCCGGGCTACAATAACGTTAATATCGACTACGAAGATCTCAAAACCATAGTAAAAACCGAAGAGCCAACCTGGAAAAATGCGTTGTCAATAATGAAGGGTATTTATTTAATAGTAGACAAAAGTAATGGCAAGCAATATGTCGGTAGCGCCTATGGTGAAGAGAAACTATGGAGCCGGTGGGTAGAGTACATTAAGACCGGGCATGGAAATAATGTCGGTTTGAATGAACTGGTAAATGAAAAAGGTCTCAAGCATGTAAAGCAGTTTAAGTTTTCAATATTGGAAATCGCAGGAATAAACATAGACGAAGAGTTTATCAAGAAAAGGGAAACGTTTTGGAAAGAGGTTCTTTTGTCAAGAGAGTTCGGTTATAACAAAAACTAATGCCTGATTGTACTAGTTTGTTCAATGATAAATAGGCAGGAAGCATTAATAACACCAATCAGCAATCAATTAGATAATTATAAGAACGTAAAAGGCAGGCATCCCTACCTCAGATAGAGCGGAGGGAAGTCTGCCTTTATTCTACTGATAGCAACTGACCCGTTCTGTTTACAGTGGGAATATACAGCCGGAATACCATTAATTAAACCAACGGCTCTGCGGTATCTAGCCATTATACGTTATATAAACGTTCAAATAGATAAAACAATAAAATTACTGAATAGGCTTAGGGAATCTAACGCACAGCCGGTAGACGTAAGTTAAACAGAGCGACTGATGGGGCTGTAGGAACTGAATTAGTTAGGAAAAAGTCGAATCTTAAGCCTATTTAGGTTAATAATGATGAAAATAGGCTAGGTGTCCTGGTGTAAAATAATGGTAGGTGTCGGAATCTGTTTCCATAATTAATTAACTAAGGGGCATCAGTTACGGTGGGGGATAACCAATGGCAATAGGTGAGTATATAAATATATTCTTTGATCAATTAGAAATCTGGGAAGACAATTACGGAAAAAAAGAGAATCACAAAGATAGAATATATACAGCCATTAGGAAATTCCAAGAAAATTCGACTACAGAGGCTGCACAGGATGTCTACGAAAGTTTTTTCCGTAGTTATTGGATTGGGATACAAACGGAAGTTAATCCTTTTATTGAACTATTAAATAAAATGAAAAACTATGAACAACAGGCAGGACAATTACTTAAATCTCATAGAGATCACTATGTGCATTCAGTAAATGTGTTTTTACTGGGGCTAGCTATTTATGCTACTAATCCGTATTTTCAAAGGGTTTTTTCAGAAAAAGTAATGAATAAGGCCGAATATCCAGATAGTTATGATACCAAAAATGAGGAGTTTTTTTACCGCTGGGGTTTAGCATCTTTGTTTCATGATATGGCTTATCCATTGGATATAACATTAAAACAGGCTAATCAATATATCAAGTTTGTATGTTCTTACCCTATGGGTGATTACACTGTAGTAAGAATAAGAATGAGATTTCCTGAATTTACTGATAATAATGAACTCTCTCCGTTATTGCCTGTTCCGGAGTATGAAGGAGAATTTGCCCAAAAGTACCCAGGGATTATGAAGCTAGATGGTACTTCAAGTGGGGACATATACTCCTTAATAGCGATTAAGTTACATGAGTGCTTTGGCTTAGATTATGAACTACTTAGGGCTCAGTTACGCAAACATGTGGATAGTATTGAAGAGCGGGGAATGATAGATCATGGATATTGTAGTGCGGTGATAATGCTATGGTGGTATCATTACTTATTTAAATCTACGCGATGGAACCCGGCATATTTCTATTTTCCTGTAGTTGACGCAGCGTCAGCAATCTTATTACATACCTTTTACCCGCACTTATTCATGAAAGAACCATTTAACCTTGGGAAAATATATCCTGAAAACCATCCCATCGCCTATCTATTGATTCTATGTGATGAACTGCAAGATTGGGATAGGAAAACATACGGGACATCTGCTAGAGATCAATATAAGTGCGATTTGAATCTATCAGGAAATAATATGCAATTAATATACTACGAAACAGAAAAGGATATTTTGGAGCATATTAAAAAGAAGCGAGGTGATATCGATAAAATACTTCAATTAGAATGCTTATTTCCGGAGGGCTGTGCGTTCTTGATTCAAACAGGGAGGGAAAACAATGGCTAAGAAAACGGTATTTGTCAGTTTTGATTATGACAATGACAGGCATTATAAATTTTTAATGCAAGCATGGGATGCTAATGATAAATTCGACTTTGTTTTTGATGATAAATCATCACAAGAAATTAATAGTAATAATATTGCCACTGTAAAGGCTGGTCTAACCATAAAGATTAAAGAGGCAGACTACCTATTGGTTATTGTTGGTAAATACGCAAATAAAAAACACAAAGACTCCGAATTGATAGGAGATATTAACTGGATCAACTGGGAAATCAACAAAGCCAAAGAACTTAAGAAAAAACTGGTAGGAGTTAAAATTGATAGAAGCTATGAATCACCAGATGCAATCTTAGGCAGTGGTGCTTCATGGGCATATACCTTTTCCCAGGAGGCAATTATAAAGGCACTAAATGACGCTTAATTGTCGGTACTTTGCTATGAGCGAGCTTTTAATATAATTGTTATGTAGGGGGTTAGGATGGGTATACTAAGTAAATTGGTGTTTGGAGACTAATAAAAGGTGGAATCGAGCTGTTTAACGAAGCGGAATTAGCAGAACAACTAAAAGAACATATGGAGCTATCCCTGGAAACTGAGTGGCTGGAATTCAAAGAGGCTAAGGGCCAGTTTGATTTTGAAACCCTGGGACGGTATTTCTCTGCACTCAGTAACGAAGCCAATTTAAAGGGGATCCGTTGTGGGTGGCTGATTTTCGGTGTTACAGATAAACCACCACGGCAAATTGTAGGTACTGCATACAAAAACACGCAGGCCAGTCTGGATAAATTAAAAGCCCAAATTGCTCAATATACTACTAGCCAGATTAGTTTTACAGAAATCTACGAATTAAAATTATCGGAGGGTAGGGTTTTGATGTTTCAGATTCCGGCAGCTCCACGGGGACTGCCAGTTGAGTGGAAGGGTTGTTTATATGGCCGGGTTGGGGAAAATATCGGCCCGTTAAACCAGCAGGAAATCGACTACATACGGAACCAGCCGCGTAGGCGGGATTGGTCAGCAGAATATTGCCCAGGTGCTACTGTAAATGATCTGGACCCAGCGGCCATGGTTCGTGCTCGGCAGGAGTTTAAGATCAAAAATTCTCGCCTGGGTGCTGAAACAGATAACTGGGATGACTTGCTTTTTCTAAGTAAGATGAGACTAGCAGTAGACGGAAGAATAACTCGTGCTGCGATTATATTATTAGGGCGGGATGAGGCCCAGCATTTTATTAGTCCAGGTCAGGCCTGGATTACTTGGATTCTGAAGGATGAACATGGTATTGAAAAGGATTACCAACATTTTGGACCGCCATTTCTGCTTAATTCTGATTCGGTTTTTGCTATGATCCGCAACCTGACTTATCGCTATTTACCCGGAAATACTTTGTTCCCTAATGAAATCCCCCAATACGAGGAATATGTACTGAGGGAGACCTTGCATAATTGTATTGCCCACCAGGATTATGAGTTGGCCGGAAGAATCAATGTGGTGGAGAGCCCAGATCAACTGCTTTTTACGAATGTAGGTACATTTTTGCCAGGGTCGGTCGAAGAAGTCATCACTCGTGATGCTCCTCCCGAGAGTTATCGCAACCCTTTGCTAGTACAGGCGATGGTTCAGTTAAATATGATTGATGCCTATGGGAGTGGCATCAAACGCATGTTTATTAAACAAAGAGAACGCAATTTTCCCATGCCCGACTATGATTTAAGTGAAGCGGAGCGGGTTAAAGTTAGAATCTGGGGGCGGATTATTGATGAAAACTATACCCGTATGTTGTTAAACAATATGGATTTAGAACTACCGACCGTTATATGTCTAGATAAGGTACAAAAGGGCAAAGGACGGGAATTAAAGCCCGAGGAAGTCAAAGAATTAAGAACCAGAAAACTTATTGAGGGACGAAAACCGAATTTTTATGTATCCGCCAAGATTGCTGCAATTACGGATAACAGGTCAGGATATATTAAGAACAGGGCATTTGATGATGAGTATTATAAGGACCTAATTATTTCATACCTTGAAAAGTATAAATCGGCTAGTCGAAAGGATTTAAGTGACCTATTGCATGATAAGTTATCAGATGCACTGGGACCGGAGCAAAAAGAAAATAAAATAAGGAATTTGATTTTTGCCATGTCTGGAAAAGATAAAACCATCGTAAACCGAGGAACCAACCGGAAGCCGATCTGGGTTTTAAACAAAAAATAATCCAAGCAATTGTAGATTAAGTTTAACTAAAATTAAAGTAATTTAAATAAATTTAGTTAAACTTTAGTTAAAAAACTTAAAAGATAATACTACGTAAAGCCTATATATAGGGAAATATGAGATTTACTAAAATTAAAAGGTTTTTTCCCGACTTTGATAGTTGAAGTAAAAAACCGATAAAAAACCCTCACAAAGCCCAATTTTACAGTACCGTGTTTACTATAATGCCCTGCCATAATAAATTTGGCAGGGTTTTTTTATGCAGTTTATCAGTAAATCTCTACGAATTATTATTTATGGTATATTCGGGAATTGCCCGCACCTAAGTATCAATGCTTTTTTCCCGCTGCCGGTCGGTGGAAAAGCGGGTATAGACTACAGCTTTCGTGATAATTATTAAAAATATTGCAGGAATATTCATAATACCCCTAGAAATAAACAATACGATACAAAACCAAACGACCATTAACTATACGGGAATGATTTTGTAAACATTATCAAACCAAAAACAACAAGAATGAAATATGTTCCCGGGTATTTAATCAATCAGTTTAAAAAAGATCATGGGTTTGTAGTCTACGGCTATTTTGGGGGTGATATCAGACACTTATCTTTTTATAAATACGAGTGAGATATGTTCATTTTATTGAGCGAAAGGGGACCAATTTATATGAGGAAAAGGCTTTTTAACCGCAAATTTATTCCGATTGTATTATGTCTCATGTTAGTAATGACCGGGATAGCCGGTTGTTCCAACACTGAAAAGGCAAGTAAAACTGACTCTGAGCCAGAAGTTACTACCCTTACCATAACTGACATGGCGGGTCGGGATGTAGTTGTTCCCAAAGAGATTAAGAAAATATTTTCGGCAGTTCCCATTGGAACGGTCATGCTATATACAATTAACCCGGACCTGCTGGCAGCCAAGAATTTTAAATTATCAGAACTGGAGAAAAAATATACCACCGAAGCGTACCATAATTTACCCGTATTAGGTACCTACATTATGGGTGACACGGCCAATGAAGAGGATATATTAAAGCTAGCTCCGGATGTGATAATATATGCCGGTTTTATAGATGACTCCTGGAAAGCAAAAGTGGATGAAGCTCAAAAAAGGCTGGAAATACCGGTTATTATGGTAGATGGAGACCTTAAAGGCGCACCGGCAGCCTATGAATTCCTGGGCAAGTTATTGGGAGAAGAGGAAAAGGCCCAGAAATTAAGCAAGTATTGCCAGAACACCCTGACTGAGGCTGAAAAAATAGCCAGTCAAATACCGGAAGAAAAAAGACTCCGGATGTATTATGCCAGTGGTGAAGATGGTTTAATGACATATGCCGCAGGGAATCTACATGCAGAGCTTATCGATATAGTGGGCGGGAAGAACTTTGCTGATGCCAAGTTGGGTAGCCCTTACCAGAATACCCGGTTATCAGCGGAGCAATTGATAAAATGGAACCCACAGATAATAGTAGCCAATAAGGTAGAAGCTCGGGGAGGAGAAGGGGGAGCAGCATCGTTACGTGCCAGGATATTAGGCAACAGTGCCCTTAATAATCTGGACGCAGTAAAAAATGGACAAGTATACGAAATACCATGTGCTCCATTTAGTTGGTTTGGGCAGCCGCCATCAGTAGCTCGTATACTGGGAATAAAATGGCTGGGGAATTTAACTTATCCAGACCAATTCAAATATGACATTGAAAAGGAGACCAAAGAATTCTATAAAACCTTCTATTCCTATGATTTATCTGATAAGGATTTTGCCGAACTGACCAGCAATGCCCTGCGCAAATAGTAAATCCTAAGAAGCATACGCCCTGACTGTCAATGGTTTTAAGATAGTCCGGGCGCATGTTGTTTTAAACGTAGTCAATAAAAAGTCGATATAAAGGAGTGCTTAAATGATGATAACTGGCGAACATACGATTGGTAATATTTTAAACAACTATCCTGAATTATATGAAGTGTTTTGGGAGAATGGATTTAATTACAGCTCTGCCGACCAGCTGGTTAGCTCTTTAGGGGCAGATACTATGCTGCGCACGGTTTTAACCGCCAAAGGTATAAATATTGAGCTCTTTACCAACATGATAAATAGAAGAATTAACAATGAGTGTCAAATGGAGGGCCTGCAATACGATTTTTACAATCCGGATTTACCCGTAAATCTGCTGGTGAAAACGGCCTGTGCAGTTAGTGAACACTTTAAAGAAGAATTAGCCCAGACCTTAAAAGCCCGCCGGGAACTAACCGGGGAAATGCCCAATGTATTCATTGTCGATGGTTGTCATGCCCCCCATGATTTCCAAAACTTTCATGATATTGAAAGCATTGATAAACTGCCCGATATTATAATGTCCATGTCTTTTGATGAAGTATATGACAAGCGTTTCATAGACAAATATGTGAGTCAGGGGTATTTTACCAGCGTCTTGGACCCTAAGCAGGAGAATCTACCGGAGTGTATGGATGATAGCTACACGCTAAATGCCGGACTGGCAATGGTTTTCTTAGTAGATGAGAAGAAACTGGGGGATTTACCCCGACCCGAAAAATGGGAAGATTTGCTTAATCCCATCTATGAGAATAGCATAATTGCATTTGGGGATGATTCCAAAGGCATATTTGAATATCCTTTATATTATTTCTACAAAGAATTTGGTATGGAAAGCATGAAAAAGCTGGCCCATAATGTCAAAGATATTCAACACGCTGCCAAAGCAGCTCGGCTGGCGGGTACTAACAGTAAGGAAGCAGGGGCTATATATTATATGCCCTTAACCTTTGCCCAGCTTTGTGAAAATAAAGATGTTTCCATAGTTTTCCCTGAAGATGGGGCCTTAATAATCCCTATCGCCTTTCTGGTTAAGAAGGATAAAGTGGATGAGTTGGATTACCTTATTAATCTTTTGTTAAACGGTTACGGACAAATGTGTGCCAACATAAATGCTGCCGTATTTAATCCCAATATTGAGAGTAAAATTCCCGAAGGAACCAGGATTAAATGGTTAGGTTGGGATTATATCAGGGCCCATGATATTCCGGCTCTGGGGGAAAAACTGCATGAAGAATTTCATAAAGCCTGGGATGAAAAACAAAAATCATAAGGGAGTGTAATAGTTGAAAATCATTACCGTTTCCGGGCCCCCCTCATCAGGAAAGACTTCGGTTATAATAAAAGCCATAGAATATCTGAAAAAAGATAACCTGGAGATAGGCGTAATTAAGTTTGACAGTTTATCAACCTATGATGATGTGCTTTACAAAAAAATAGGGGTGAAAGTTAAAGTCGGCCTTTCCGGCAATATTTGTCCGGATCATTATTATATGACCAATATAGAGGATTGCGTTAAGTGGGGGATGAGCGAAAACCTGGATATGCTTATAAGCGAAAGCGCCGGTTTATGCAACCGCTG
Organism: Syntrophomonadaceae bacterium; assembly: GCA_012729715.1. Lineage (GTDB taxonomy): Bacteria > Bacillota > Syntrophomonadia > Syntrophomonadales > Syntrophomonadaceae > UBA4844. The sequence continues at coordinate 3,584 of JAAYCQ010000012.1, read as the reverse complement.
TTCTCCGCATATACGAGATGTATTGGCAATATGCGTTGTAGATAATTTATCCGGAATAAACACTCCTAAGAAAATCGGGCCTATGTTAAGACTGGCAGATATTGTGGTAATAACCAAAGGGGATATAGTATCCCAGGCGGAGCGGGAAGTATTTGCATTTAGAGTAAAGCAATCTAACCCCAGGGCTTCTATAATTTTCATAAATGGCATAACCGGGCAGGGGGCCTATGATTTGAGCCTGCACCTGAAAGAAGCTAATGAGTATGAAAGCGTTACCGATAAAAAACTAAGATTCTCAATGCCGGCGGCAGTATGTTCCTATTGTACCGGAGATATTAGAATAGGGGATAAGTATCAAACCGGGAACATTAGGAAAATAAAGCTCTAGTTACGGAAGGAGTATTATGTTAGCAAAAGAAGATCTGGCTTCATTTAAGCTGGAGCAGATATTGGCAAAATACACCTATGCCAGGGATTTTTTTATATCCCTTGGTATAAATGAGATTGACCCTAACCTCACCGTAAAGGATTTTGCCGGGGAAATAAATTACGATGTGCTGGAAGATGCCGGGCTTAACCGAGAACAATTGATAGTTAACTTCCTGGCATTTATTAGCCGCATGGAAGCATTAAAAAAGAGCTCCCGCAATGTTGTCGAATCAATAACCATAATTGGCGGCAATGATAAGTTTGGCAATGCTGAACACATCAACCTGGAATTAAAAGTGGGGGAAGTAATTTCGATAGTCGGGCCCACCGGCTCAGGAAAAAGCCGGTTGCTGGCAGATATCGAATGCCTGGCCCAACGAGATACCCCTACCAACCGCCAGATTCTGCTAAACGGAGAGGTCCCGGATATAAACAAAAGATTTTCTATGGAAAACAAACTGGTGGCACAATTATCCCAAAATATGAATTTTGTAATGGACCTTTCCGTGCAGGAATTTATCAGGTTTCATGCAGAAAGCAGAATGGTGGCAAACATAGAAACAATTATTCACGAAATAGTAAGCTGTGGCAATGAGTTAGCCGGGGAAAAATTTGATCAGGATACTCCTCTTACCCAACTAAGCGGAGGGCAATCGCGGGCTTTAATGATAGCTGATACTGCTCTGTTAAGCCTTTCCCCGATTGTCTTAATTGATGAAATCGAAAATGCTGGCATTGACAGGCGAAATGCCATTGAATTATTAGTAAAAGAAGAAAAACTGGTTTTGATTTCAACCCACGATCCGGTCTTAGCCCTTATGGGAGATAAGAGACTGGTTATAAAAAATGGGGGGATAAGCAAAATTATAGATTTATCCGAGGAAGAAAAATATTATATAGACATCCTGGAAAAGGTTGATAAAAAAATGCTTAACATAAGAAACCATTTAAGAACCGGTGGGGTTATAGACGATAAGATAATTTCGGGGTTAACGGGGCAATAAGACTGTTTCTCATTTCTACTTATATCAAGATTTTGATTAACTTACTGCATCAATGAGCACAGCAGGACATGAAAAAGAGAAGGGAAACGGCCTCTTTAGCAACAACGATCTGCAAGGGGTTGCAAAAAGGGCAGCAGCAGTATAGAATGTAGTAGTATCGGATACTTAAGGAGTATTCATATAGATTCGAACCAGCTTGATTGGTTGAAGCATTTTATATGCGCCCGTGGCTCAGTAGGATAGAGCAACGGTTTCCTAAACCGTGGGCCGGGGGTTCGAGTCCCTCCGGGCGCACCATTATAACAACTATGTCCCACAAGCAATTGTGGGATTTGTTTTTTATGTTTATACGTATACCTGGAATAGGATAGCCCTTCTTGACACCATATGGGCTATATCCTACAATCTTAATTGCAGGTTAAGGGGATTAAACCATGATCCGCCATGAAGAGTATATGAAAATAGCCCTCAGCCTGGCCCAGGAAGCCAGGGATAACGGGGAAATCCCCGTAGGGGCGATAGTAGTTGTAAACGGGGAAATAATTGCTAAGGCCTGCAATGAGAAAGAAATGCGGGGCGATGCTACCGCCCATGCAGAAATACTGGCTCTGCAAAGAGCAGCCAAAAAGGTTGGCCATTGGCGGCTATCCGATGCTACCATGTATGTCACTCTGGAGCCCTGCTCCATGTGTGCCGGCGCCATGGTCCAGGCCCGATTAGGGAACCTGGTTTTTGGAGCTTATGATCTCAAGGCGGGAGCAGCCGGATCGGTGGTAGATCTTCTGGACCATCCGGCATTTAATCATCGGGTAATAGTGAAATCCGGCGTATTGGCGAAAGAATGCGGGCAAATACTGAAGGAGTTTTTTGATACTAGAAGAAGATAGTGATATATCACTAGGCAAAAAAGGGGGAAGAGCGATTGAATAATGGGGAACACTTACTTAACTGTCCCCTCACTCCTCACCCTTCACGCCTCACTCTAAACAGTTAGTCAAGTTAATAGATTCGAAGTTATTCACTCGACAACTTCATTATTAACGCCTATTTATGTATTAAATTGGAGAGATGGCTGAGTTCGGTTGAAAGCGCACGACTCGAAATCGTGTGAGCCGTTTGTAGCGGCTCCGTGGGTTCGAATCCCACTCTCTCCGCCATATAGAAACAACAGGGTTCCGCTTCCCAAGCAGAGCCCTTTATTTTTTGCCTCTGTTATACATCCCCAATCTTATCTACAGATACAAATATCCCTGTGTGGGCAAATCCTCTTCGGGTATAATTTGTTCAAATCCGGCCGCTGTAGAAATAACATTTGTCAATGCATTTTGTGTAATATATGGTAAAATAAGATAAATTTTAATGTGAGGATGCAATGGATGCTTGAAGTGCAGCGTTTTCTTATTTTAATTTTCCCATATATAGTGTGTACTACACTTTCGGCCTTAATCATTTGGGGTGAGGATTGGCGAGCATATGCCAAACCGCTATTGCTGTATTCTATTGTAGCTGCTATTACTCAAACCTTAAGCTACCAGATGCAAAATGAAGCTATTCGATTTCCTCTGGAAATTATAAGCGGTTTTCTGCTGACCTGGTTTATTTTTAGAAAATCATTTAAATGGGTTACAAAAATATTTACCACTTCTTACGTGATAGGGATACCGCTGGCGTTACTATCCTTTACTATTGCCACATTTTTTTTAGGATCAACTCCGCAGGAAATATCCATTAATAGCAATGGGGAATGGCCCATAATAAATATGCCGGTACTGATTCTGGGACTTGTGGTAATAGTACTGATAAGAAAATTAGTTACTATAAAAAAATATAACATACCATCCTTTGAAAACATTAGAGGATGGTATGTGGTGGCAGCAGCCCTGCTTTTACAAATGGCAGTTAGTATAGGTTTGATTAGTTCATTGATAATAATGCAAAGTGATCACTCCTGGAATATCATGACTTGTGCAGGTTGCTTAATGGTATTTATGATTAGCTTACTGGTTATGGGGACTTATATTAAGTGTGAATTCTCACATTAATCCTGCCATAATTCTCAAATTAAAACCACCTCATATTGAGCCATTAGCACTTAATTTTGCAAATTAACCCGGTAAAAATATTTCATTTCTCATTTTAAAGTGGTATCCA
>JAAYCQ010000011.1 GCA_012729715.1 Syntrophomonadaceae bacterium | reverse complement strand
GCAAACATAGCCATTGCTATGGCTGCCATATAGAACGCACTGGCCCCCAGGTAATCTTGTAATAGAACGAATATTGTGAATAATATTGCCACAAGGAGACCAAGACCAATAGCCTTTTTCATGGTTTCACCTCCTTTTTGTTTCAATTTTGCGAAAATTGGTACAATTAAACTGCGAATACTGTTGGGAATGCTTTTGAAGAATAAATTTAATGAATGGTTAGTACAGATAAGATGTGATTAATTGGCATAATCATTAAGATGATGATTGTAATTAATATGAAGGATAAAAACGGTAAATTACAAATATCTGGAGTGCCCTATTGCAAAGGCACTCCAAATCCTCTACAGCTCATAGAGCTGTTTTTCGTCAATAAACTTTATCCCCTTTTCTTTAAAAGTTGCGCATGCTTTATCTATATCTTCAACTTTAAAAACTACCAGAGCATCATTTTCCGAGGTACCCAAAAAAGCATATAAATACTCAATATTAAGGTTGGATTCCGACATTTGTTCTAGTACCGCAGCCAGCCCTCCGGGTGTATCAGATACCTGAACGGCTATAACCTCGGTTTCACTAACCGTAAAGCTGGCGTCTTTTAGTATGCGGTAGGCCCGGGCCGGGTCGTTAACAATAATACGTAAGATCCCGAAATCGGATGTATCGGCAATGGAGAGGGCTCTAATGTTTATTCCGGCATCCCCGAGTACCCGGGTAACATGGGAGAGACGGCCTGCCTTATTTTCAAGAAAAACTGATATCTGCTTGGCCATATAGTCTACCTCCTTAAATATTTCTTTTGTCTATAACTCTCTTTGCCTTGCCTTCGCTTCTTTCTATAGACTTGGGTTCCACCAGTCGAATCCTGGCGTTAACACCCAGTGCACTTTCCATCTCTTTAGCAATTATAGCACCTAATTCTTCCAATTTTCTAACTTCATCACTAAATAGTTGTTCTGAAACCTCCACCTGTACTTCCAGTTGATCCAGGTTGCCTTTACGGTCAACAATCAGCAGGTAATGTGGTTCTACCCCGGGTATATTTAACAGTACGCTTTCCACCATAGACGGGAAAACGTTAACTCCTCTGATAATAACCATATCGTCGGAACGGCCTAACACCTTTTGCATCCTAACATGGGTCCTTCCACAATCACATATGTTTTTATCAAGACTGGTCAGATCTCGGGTACGGTAACGAATAATAGGCAGGGCTTCTTTACTGATGGTTGTTATGACCAATTCTCCCTGATTACCGTCTTCCAGGACTTCTTCATTAATGGGGTCAATAATTTCCGCCAGGAAATGGTCTTCGGCAATATGCAGTCCCTGCTTGTTAGGACATTCTATAGCCACCCCCGGCCCAATAATTTCACTTAATCCATAAATATCATAAGCGTCAATTTCCAGTTTGTTCTCAATTTCCCGTCGCATGTTCTCTGACCAGGGCTCAGCTCCAAATATGCCTGCCTTAAGTTTAAGATCATTCGGCTCTATCCCCATTTCCCTCATAACTTCAGACATAAACAAAGCATAAGATGGTGTACAGGTTAGTACCGTGGTTCCGAAGTCTTGCATCAGCATTATCTGTCTTTTGGTGTTACCGCCGGAACTGGGTATTACCGAAGCAGCTATCTTTTCTGCTCCATAATGAACCCCCAGGCCCCCGGTAAATAGCCCATAACCATAGGCATTTTGAATTACTGAATAACGAGTGGCCCCTGCGCTGGTAAGAGCCCGGGCCATCAATTCTGACCAGGTATCAATATCCTTTTTGGAATAGCCTACTACTGTAGGTTTACCAGTAGTGCCTGAAGAGGAATGGATTCTTACTACCTCGCTCATGGGTAAAGCAAATAAACCAAATGGGTAATTATCTCGTAAATCCTGTTTGGTTGTAAAAGGTAGTTTCTGTAAATCCTTCAGGCTTTTTATATCTTCCGGTTTAATTCCGGCCTGATCCATTTTTTCTTTATAAGCAGGGACAAAAGCATAAACCCGGTAAACTGTCTCCTTCAACCTTCTAAGCTGAAGCTCTTCCAGTTCTTTACGGGGCATACATTCTTTTTCTTTATCCCAGTATGACATTCATTCTACCTCCTTCATTATTTTTCCTGCATGTGAGTCAAATATTTACATAAATTTAGCAGGGGACATTTACTGCAGTGGGGTTTGCTTTTCTTGCAATAATTGGCGCCGAGTCCCACCAGCAGGGCATGATATTCATTATAGATATAAAGATCAGAGGGTATATTTTTTTGCAAATATTCTTGCATTTCCTGATAAGAAATATTTTCATCCACCATGCCCAGACGGTAAAAAATTCTTTTAGTATAGGTGTCAACCACAAAAACCGTTTTATCACCAGCATAGAGTAAAATAGAATCAGCTGTTTCCGGTCCAATTCCCCATATTCCCAGGAGCTTTTTTCGTAATAGGGGTAGAGACTCGGCAAACATTAAATCCAGGTCACTATTATATTCTGTAGCTATAAAAGTCATAAGTGCTTTTAGCTTTTTGGCCTTCTGCCGGTGGTAAAGGGCCGGCTTAATATGTTGGGCCAAATCCTCTTCATCAATGTCTATAATGAAATTTATATTCATAAGATTAGCCCGTTTCAGATTATCGATAGCCCGGGTAACATTTTTCCAGGCTACCGCCTGGGTAAGAACTGCCCCGATTATAACCTCCAGGCGAGAATCTGCCGGCCACCACCCTCGTGGTCCAAAATGTTCCAGCAAGGTATGGTATATTTCCATTAGCACTTCCTGAGTTTGCTGCATATACTACTCTCCCCCTTGACCCTGCTTTTCAGCCAGTAAGTCATTAATAACCACCGAGGCCAGAAGTAAGCCGGCAGTAGCTGGAACCATAACTATGCTTCCCAGTTCAGCTGTATTACCATCTGGTTTAGATGGTGGCTCCAGGGAAAACACCACCTTGAATCCTGAATATATGTCTTCTTTGTGCAGTTCTCTTCTTAAACGTCGCGCCATAGGACAAACTTGGCTGTCCTTAATATCTGCCACCTTTAACATGCTGGGGTCAAGTCTTCGGGCTGCTCCCATGGAGCTAATTATAGGAATGTTTTTTTGCAGGCAGGATTTAATGAGATGAACCTTATCAGGCAGGGAATCTATAGCATCTATAACATAGTCCAATTTTGCCGATAAAATCTGATCACTGGTCTGGTGGTTATATCTACAGGTATGTTTGTAAACTTTTAGCAGCGGATTTATATCCTGTAAACGGGCAGCTATTACATCAGTTTTATACTTACCCAGGGTAGAATGCAAGGCCGGAAGTTGGCGATTTATGTTGCTTGCTTCAATGCGATCAGCATCAACGATAATTATTGAGCCTATACCGCAACGAGCTATAGCCTCCACTGCATAAGAACCTACTCCTCCCAGGCCGATAATGGCCACGGAGCTTTGCTGTAATTTTGTAAGACCTTCATTACCCAGTAATGCTGCGGTCCGGCAAAACACTTCCTGCATGAAATACCACCAATATCGGAAGTCAGATGTCGGAAGTCGGAGGTCGGATTTAGGAGATCAGAGGTCGCTAATAAGGATACTTCCGTATTCTGTCTTCTGTATTTATCAAAAGAAAAACAAAACCCCACCGAGCCGTGGTGCCGTAGTTTAAACCTGCATCGCAGGTGGGTACCCTCCTGTGCGATTAATGTTTCCCACTCAATAGCGGGTATACAGCCTCGCACAGAGGCAGGTTCCCTGGTTTTTGGTGTTGGCAAAAACTTAACGGCTAATCACACGTACACAGCAGGGGTTTCAACTTTTTTAAGTTTACTTTTGCTAACTAGAATATAGCACAGATTAAATACTTCTTCAAGAAACTACTATACACCACTATGCACCATTTCTGGCATTTATGTTACTTATCTCTTATCTTCAAAGCCAGCTCCCGCAGCTGCCTGGGACTTACTCCAGAAGGCGCTTC
>JAAYCQ010000086.1 GCA_012729715.1 Syntrophomonadaceae bacterium | reverse complement strand
GTATTAATACCCATTATTTCTGCGGCTACTTCATCTTCACGCACTGATATAATGGCTCTTCCATAGCTGGAGTTAATCATATTGACTATAACTACTATGGTTACTACCACAGCTATAAATAGAACCGGCCAGGTAGTCATTTTAGCAATACCACTAATTCCTGCCGGACCTCCGGTATAATCTATATTCTGCAGGACTACCCGGATAATCTCCCCAAACCCCAGGGTAGCAATGGCCAGGTAATCTCCTTTTAGTCTTAATGTAGGTACTCCAATTATAAATCCTGCCACCGCTGCTGCCAACATGGCAATAATAATCCCTATTATAAAGGGATATTCCAGCATAGTAGTCATTATTACCGAGGCAAAAGCGCCTATAGCCATAAATCCGGCATGTCCCAGGGACAACTGTCCGGTAAATCCATTAATCAGGTTAAGGCTTACTGCCAGTATCACATTTATCCCCATAAGGGTAAGGTTAATCTGATAATAGCGGTTTAATATTCCGGTGGTAATAAAGTATTGTACCAGGGTAAACAGAGCTACCAGGAAAATAACCTCTAATATGAACTTACCCCATGTGCGTTTTTTATCTTGCATAGCTCTCACCTACACTTTTTCCCCGGTATTCTTCCCAAATAAACCGGTTGGTTTTATAAGTAATATCAGGATTAACACCCCGAATGCAACGGCATCGCGGTACATACTGCTCCAATAACCGCTAACCAGGGTTTCCAAAATCCCCATTAAAAAGCCGCCTACCATGGCGCCGGGTATTAACCCGATCCCACCCAGTACGGCAGCTACAAAAGCCTTTAGACCTGGTATTATCCCCATCAGGGGGTTAATCGCGTTATAATAAAGACCAATCATAACCCCTGCAGCTGCTGCCAAGGCTGAGCCGATGGCAAAGGTGATGGATACGATATTGTCCACACTGATACCCATGAGTACGGCAGCTTCCTGATCCAGGGATACTGCCCGCATGGCTTTTCCGGTCTTAGTCCTTTTAATAATATACTGCAGGATTATCATCAGAATAACGGCTGATACAATAATAAAAATGTCTTTATTGGAAATAACCAGGCCGGCTATTTCGTATTTATGCAGCGGAAATGCACTGGCTGGATAAACCCGCTGCTGAGCAGTTAAAAAATACAAGGTTACGTATTCCAGAAATAGCGACATCCCTATAGCTGTAATTAAGGCCGCTATACGGGTCGAGTTACGCAAAGGCCGGTAGGCCACTTTCTCAATTACCACTCCCAGGAGGGCACAGGTAACCATAGCAAAAACCATTGCTACAATAATGTTACTGCCTAAAAGAGATATAGAAAAAAACCCAACATAGGCTCCTACCATCATAATATCGCCGTGAGCAAAGTTTATTAACAGTATTATTCCGTATACCATGGTATAGCCTAGAGCAATTAGCGCATAAATAGCTCCCAGCGATAGTCCGTTAATTAATTGTTGTGTAAATTCGAGCAAATAGAGCCACATCCTTACATTCAGGATAAAGAGAGGGTTTTACCCCTCCCTTTACCTGTCCTTACGGGTTATCTGGATACTAATTTTCCATCCTTGTATTCTATAATCACTATGTTTTTAACCGGGTTATGCTGTTGGTCAATACTCATAGTTCCGGTAATTCCAGCAAAATCCTTGGTTTGTTCCAGGGCTTCTTTAATCTTAATAGGATCTGCTGATCCTGCCCGGGTAATAGCATCAGCCAATAATTTTACGGCATCATAGCCCAGAGCGGCAAAGGAATCGGGAGCCTTTTTATGCTTGGCCTCATAAGCCTTAACGAAAGCCTGGATAGCGGGATTAGGATCCTCAACTGAATAGTGGTTGGTAAAATAAGTATCGTTAAGCGCTTCAGCACCGGCTACTTTAACCATGTCCGGAGAATCCCAGCCGTCACCGCCACCGATAGGAACAGTTATACCCAATTCACGCGCCTGTTTAATAAGCACCGAAACTTCTGTATAATATCCGGGTACATAGATAAACTCAGGATTTTTACCTCTTATCTTGGTCAGGGTACCCCGGAATTCCTTATCCAGGTTCATGAAACCTTCTTCAGCTACTATAGTACCACCTTTAGCCTCAAATTCTTCTTTGAAATATTTGGCTAAACCTTTGGC
>JAAYCQ010000085.1 GCA_012729715.1 Syntrophomonadaceae bacterium | reverse complement strand
TTGGATAGAGGAGGAGAGAGCTTCTGATGGGAGTTTTCTCCTCCTTTATCCAGCTTGTTTTTACCTATTACTAATGCTAAACTTAAAAAACAATAGGTTTGCTGGAGGGTAATACTATGGCTAACAGGTCTCACGCCTATCCAGGATGGCAGGTTTTATTACTTTTGCTAATAGTAGGAGGCATCATAGGCGGATGGATAGGGGATCTCGTAGTTGGCCTCTGGCCTGCGTTAGGAATCCTGGGAAAAGTGCAAAGTGTTGGTATACCCGATTTTACTCTTAACTTGCAGGTTTTTTCCTTAACCTTTGGGTTTATGTTACATATTAGTTTCTTTACCCTACTGGGATTTGTTCTTTCCTATTTGGTTTATAAGAGACTATAGTAAGAAAATTGTGAGGTATTCGTTTTTGAAGGAGATTATCCTGGCATCCAGTTCCCCGCGGCGTCAAAGTCTGCTGAAAAATCTTGGTTTATGCTTTTCAACCATATCTGCAAACATCGATGAAAGTTTCCTGCCCCAGGAATCTCCCCGTGATGCGGTTAGAAGATTAGCCAGGCTAAAGGCTGAAAGGGCTATTCCGGTATTAGAAGAAGATTGTCTGCTTATTACTGCCGATACTATTGTCGTTCTGGATGGAGAGATAATGGGGAAACCTGGCAGTGAGGACGATGCCCTGGAGATGTTGACCCGGCTAAGTGGCCGTTGTCACGAGGTAATAACTGCCGTCTGCATAAGAACCAGGGCTGGGGGATGTGAAGTGGAAGATGAGACTACCCGGGTTTATTTCCGGCCTCTGAGTAAAGAGGAAATCCTATCTTATATAGCCAGTGGTGAACCGGCCGATAAAGCCGGAGCCTATGGCATACAAGGACGAGGTGGGCTTCTGATTGAGAGAATAGAAGGTTGTTTTTTTAATGTAGTAGGATTACCTATAAGCCGACTTTACCTTATGCTAAAAAAACATGGTATAAACCTGTTGGAGGTGTAAGCCGGTGGGTGACTATTACGTATGTATAAAGGACATGCCCGAGAGCATGCGGCCGCGGGAAAAACTTATGCTTAAGGGGGAAGCTGCTCTCAATGAAGCTGAGCTCCTGGCCATTGTGCTGGGTGGTGGAACTAAAAAGATTAATGCAGTAGATTTAGCGATGCAGCTGTTATCTAAACATAAGAATTTAAGGCAATTAAGGGAAGCCAGCCTGGAAGAACTGATGCTGGAAAAGGGAATAGGCCCGGCCAAAGCGGTAAGTATTAAAGCTGCTCTGGAATTGGGTCGCCGGGCAGCCGTAGATGCTCCCACTAAAATGTTCATTAAATCTCCCGAAGATGTAATCAATGCGGCTGCTGGGGCTAATATGGAGGAAATGAGATATTTCGACCGGGAACATTTTCGGGTTATGTATTTGGACCGCAAAGGTGGATTATTAGTTATGGAAGATGTATCCGTAGGGGGACTGCATAGTTCCATAGTGCATCCCCGGGAGGTGTTTAAGACTGCAGTTAAGAAAAGTGCTGCCTCCATGATATTACTTCATAATCATCCCAGCGGAGACCCTACTCCCAGTCGGGAAGATATCGAAATAACCAATAGATTGATTGAAGCTGGTAAATTAATGGGCATAGAAGTGTTGGATCATGTGATTATAGGTGATAATACATACTGTAGTTTAAAAGCCAGGGGATTAATTTAAATTAAGGAGGAAACATAGTGTTTGGCAAAGACATGGGAATAGATTTAGGTACGGCCAATACTCTGGTTCATTTAAAGGGTAAGGGAGTAGTACTTACGGAGCCATCGGTAGTGGCTATACAAAATGATAATGGCCGGGTTCTGGCGGTGGGTGATGAGGCCAAAAGAATGATAGGCCGTACACCTGGAAATATCGTTGCCATACGCCCTATGAAAGATGGCGTAATTGCTGATTTTGATGTTACTCAGGCTATGTTAAATTACTTTATCAATAAGGTGCTGGGGCCCAGAACCCCGTTTATGCGCCCCCGGGTAATTATTAGCATACCTACCGGATGTACCACTGTAGAAGAAAGAGCGGTAAAGGAAGCCGCTCTTCAGGGTGGGGCTAAAGAAGCTTATTTAATAGAGGAACCTATGGCTGCTGCTATAGGAGCAGGTTTACCGGTACATGAACCTACCGGAAACTTAATAGTCGACATTGGGGGCGGAACTACCGAGGTGGCGGTAATATCTCTGGGAGGCATAGTTACGGCCAAATCGGTCAGGGTAGCCGGTGATAATATGGATACAGACATTATGCAGCATCTTAAGAAGAATTATAATTTGCTTATTGGTGAGCGTACTGCTGAGGATATTAAAATCTCTATTGGTTCAGCCCTTTGGGAAGGTGAGGAAGAATATTACGAAGTACGAGGGCGTGATCTGGTAAGTGGTTTACCTAAAACCATAAAGGTATCTTCGTCGGAGATTCAAAATGCTTTAAAAGAAACGGTAGATCATATAATTGAGGGTATTAAGGTTTGCCTGGAAAAGACGCCACCGGAGCTGGCTTCGGATATAATTGACCGCGGTATTGTAATGGCTGGCGGCGGAGCCCTTTTAAAGGGCTTGGATAAGCTTATTAGCCAGGAAACCAATATTCCAGTTTATTCTTGCGAAGACCCCCTGTTGGCTGTTGCCCGGGGGACAGGCAAAGTACTGGAAAATATTGAGGTTTTGAAGAAAGTATTAATACAACCGAAAAAAAGCATGTAAGACTGGGTGAGGGGTTTTGTTTAAGCTTTTTAAAAGCAAGTTCTTCTGGTTACTGCTACTAGTTATAGTGATTTCCATAATGGTAATGAATGCAACCGCTGCCGAACGCGGTAACATTACCTTTTTGGAAAAAGTGATTAGGGATACTTATGTTCCACTACAAAGTGGGGTAAACAGTTTCAGAAATAACTGGGATGGCTGGACTGCCGTTTTTAGTGATAAAAGTCAGCTGCAAAAACAAATTAAATTGCTGGAGGCTGAAAACAGCCGACTTACCATGGAAAACCAGTCTTTACAGGAGTACAAGCAGGAAAGTTTTCGTCTGCGCAAGATGTTAAACTTCGATAATTCTAACCGGGAGAAATTTGATTTACTACCAGCCCATTTAATTGCTCGCAGTCCCAACAATTGGTACGAGTGTATTACTATTGACCGGGGTTTACGGCAAGGAGTACAAAATGGTATGCCGGTAATCAGTCCGGGCGGTCTGGTTGGGTGCGTAGGCAGTGTAAGTGAGAACTCAGCTCAGGTTAATTTGATTACTGATCGTGAGATGGCGGTAGGAGCAATAATTCAAAAAACCCGTGAAACTAACGGTATTGTTGAAGGTCTGGGTGACAGCAACGAGCTAAGAATGATTAACATTCCCTATTACTCGAAAATCAGCGAAGGCGACCGCATTATAAGTTCCGGACTTTCAGCTACATATCCCCCGGGAATCAATATAGGAACGGTTACTGAAGTTACCCGGGAACCCAATGGGCTGTTACAGGTGGCAATGATTAAGCCTGCAGTAGATTTTAACAAACTGGAGGAAGTCTTTGTCATCACCGGATACCATCCGGTAGAAGGTTTTGAGGTGGAAGAGGAGTAACCATATTGCGTATCCTGGTTCTAATCTTATTGCCCTGGCTGGCAATCTTTTTACAATCGACAATATTTAGTTTTTATAATATAAAAGGTACGACTCCGGATTTAGTTCTGGTTTTTGTTACCTTTTTTGCGCTTTTTAACACTGCGAAGAAAGGCAGCGGCTACGCATTTTTCTGTGGTCTCCTGGAAGACCTCTATATGGGACGCTTTATCGGTCTAAATGCTTTATCCAAAGGATTAACCGCTTACATTGTGGGTAAGGTGCAGGGTAATGTTTTTAAGGAAAATATATTTGTAGGTGTTCTGGGAGTACTGGTGGCTACTGCATTAAATTCTCTTTTTCTTTTCCTGATAAGCATTATGGTATTTGATGTATTCCATATTGACACAGGAATGTTGCACCACATTTTGTACCAGGCTGTTTATAATATTATTGTAGCTATCCCTCTTTACATTTGGTACTATAACTCATCTAGTAAAGGTGTATTAAGAACCCGGGGAGAGTAAAATGAAACCTAAAACTATTCAAAACAGGCTTAAAGTATATTCTTACATAGTTATAGCATTATTGGCGATATTGTGCATAAGGCTGGCGGTAGTGCAGTTTTTTCACCAACAGGTTTACCAGACCCAGGCCAAGGAAAATCGTATCCGCCTGGTTGCCGTAAAGGCTCCCCGGGGGGAAATATACGACCGCAATGGAGAAAAACTGGCTAACAATGAGCTGGTTTATACTTTGAGTTTAAGCTATCTGGGTTTAAAGGGTCAGGATAATGTGGTGGACCATCTGACTAAACTACTACAATCTTACTATCCGGAAATAGACAAAGATTACATTGAAGAAAAAATTAGTTTGCAAAAATATCGCCTATTTGAACCCCTTGTAATTGTACGTGATATTCCCTGGGATTTGGTGGTGGAGATAGAGGAGAACCGCCGAACGCTGCCCGGGGTTACTATTACCGTAGAACCATTACGTGCTTACCCTGAGGGTGGTCTAGCCGGACACGTACTGGGCTACATTCATTCAATCAATGCTGAAGAATTAGCCAATAATGAAGAATCCAAATACAGTATAAATAGTTTGATTGGAAAATCAGGAATTGAGAAGCAGTATGAGAAAGAACTGCGGGGTAAGGATGGTGCTCGCCGGGTAGAAGTAGATGCTAACGGAAGGCCAGTACGAGAGTTGGTGACCCTGGAACCCTTGCCCGGTAATAATCTTTATCTAACTCTGGATATGGAGTTGCAAAAAGTACTGGAAAAGAGTATGGATGAGGTTTTGCAACAATTGCAAAAGCAACATCCAAAAGCTAAGGTAGGTTCGGCAATAGTAATAAATGTTAAAACTGGTGAGATACTGGCTATGTGCAGCAGGCCCGCCTTAAACCCTGATGATTGGAAAGGTAAGCTTAGCAACGAAAAAGCCTCTTATTATTATCCTCCCGGTAAGTATAATCCTATGAATCCAGGCGCAGAAACTAATCGTGCTATTCAGGATAGTTATCCACCTGGATCTACCTTCAAGCCTATTACCGGCATGGCGGCTCTGGATAAAAGTTCTCTAGATCCCTCGAGTTTAGTAAATTGTGGTGGTGCCTATTGGATAAAACCGAATATAAAATGTACCGGAGTTCATGGCAATGTCAACTACTATTCAGGCATGGCAAAATCGTGTAACACGTATTTTCAGGAAATAGGACGCCGGACAGGAAAGGATAATATTATTCATGTAGCCCGGGAATTTGGGCTGGGAAGCAAAACTGGTATTGACCTGCCCGATGAAAGCCAGGGTCTGTTGCCTACACCCCAATGGAAAAAAGAGATTAACGAAATTCTATTAAATAATCGTTATGCAGCCACGCTTAAACGCCTGGACGAAAAGTATACTACTTTGGAGCAAGCAGCCCGGGGTAATCAGGAAGAGTTAGAGAAACTAAAGCGGCAAAAACAACAGGAAAAAATCCAGATCGATGCTGAACATGATATTAGATATCGCTTCGATACCAACTGGCAGGATTATGATACTTTTAATATGTCTATCGGCCAGGGTTACAATGACTATACCGTAATACAGATTGCTAATTATATAGCGGCTATAGCTAATGGCGGTTATTTAATGCGTCCCCACGTAATGAAAAGTGTAGTTTCTAATGAAGGCAAAGTTCTAAAAACGGCAAAACCAGAGGTAATTAACGAGGTTGATATATCGCCCGAAGCTATTGCTATGACCAGGAGAGCTATGCTGGCAGTTACCCAACCGGGAGGTACCGCCCATTTTCTTTTCGCCCACTTCCCGCCCGATATACTGATTGCAACCAAGACTGGAACAGTTGAAACAGGCAGGCAAGGAGATAACCAAAAAAAAGAATTTCATGGGGTATTTGTTGCTTTTGCACCCTTTGATGATCCCGAAATTGCTTTTGCTTCAGTAATTGAATACGGTTATCATGGTTCCACTTCGGCAGGTTATGTTGCTAGAGATGTATTTGAACATTATTACGGGATTAAGGATCACCTGGCCGATGAAAAAGCTCAGGTAGAAGAAGAGGAGGATGGGACAACCAATCAGAGTACTGAAAATCAGGCAACTGAAACCGACCCAAGACTTCGCCCTCGCTAGGACGACTGGGGAGACGGTTATTGTCGAATGTAAATGCGAAACTTAATAGAATTTTGTGGTGGCAAAACGACTGAAAATGAGGGGATTAGTGGAAAGGTCCCCTCATTTTATTTTTTTCTTTGCAGGAAAATAATTACATTAATAGAAAAGCAAGGTATAAGCTTTAAGCGGTGGTCAAGATAGGAGGGTATACAGTGTCAGCAGCTCTTAGAAGTGTTAATGGGGAAATCCAGGTTGACATGAGATCATTCAACACTTTTTCTGAAATTAAAAACCAACTGGAAGGAAAGCTGCAAAGAATTGACAACTATGCGCTGGGAACCCTGGTCACCCTGGATCTAGGCGACAAACACCTTAGCAGCAAGCAAGTCAGGGAAATTGAGGACATACTGCTGGATCACGGGATGCACCTTAGGGAACTAAGGTCCAATACTCCTCCCGGGGAAGAGGAGGGAGATGATTATCCTTTTGGTGATATGCCCGGGTACAGTGATACCACCCTTATTTGCAGGCACCTTAGATCCGGGCAAAAGGTTTTTTGCGAGGGGAATCTGGTAATTTTGGGTGACATTAACCCGGGAGCGGAGGTGGTAGCTGGAGGTAATATCGTGGTTATGGGTTCCTTAAGAGGTTTGGCACATGCCGGGGCATTTGGGGATGAGACGGCTATAATTAGCGCTTATCGCTTAAGCCCTACTCAGTTGAGGATTGCCAACCACATTACCCGCCCACCAGATGGGGAGGTAATTGTAGTTTCAACTCCTGAACTGGCTCGTATTAGAGCCGGTAAAGTAGTGATTGAGAAGTTAAAAATATGATTGGAGGATTAGGGATGAAAAGTAGAGTTATCGTCATTACTTCCGGAAAAGGTGGAGTGGGCAAGACTACAACCACAGCCAACCTGGGTACCGCGCTGGCTATGATGGACAAAAAGGTGGTCATGATTGATACCGATATTGGCCTTCGAAATCTGGACGTGGTAATGGGACTGGAAAACCGGATTGTCTTTGATATAGTTGATGTGGTAAACGGCAATTGTAAACTCAAACAAGCTCTGATCAAGGATAAACGTTTTGATGGCCTGTACCTGCTTCCTGCTGCCCAAACCAAAGATAAAACTGCAGTAAGTCCCCACCAGATGAAGAACCTGACCAATGAGTTACGCAAGGACTTCGATTATATTCTGGTAGACTGTCCGGCAGGAATCGAACAGGGATTTAAGAATGCCGTAGCTGGAGCTGATAATGCCATTGTGGTTGCTACACCGGAGATTTCATCAGTACGGGATGCTGACCGCATTATTGGTATGCTGGAAGCCAGCGGCCTGAATAATGCCCGTCTTATTATCAATCGCCTGCGCAGCAAAATGGTAAAACGCGGCGATATGATGGATATAAACGATATCCTGGATATCCTTTCCATAGAACTGCTGGGCGTAGTACCTGAGGACGAATCTATTGTGGTATCCACTAACCGGGGAGAACCTGCGGTAATGGAAACCGCTTCCCGGGCAGGAGGAGCTTATCGTCGTATTGCCCGGCGAATTACCGGAGAAAAAGTCCCCATGCTGTCTGTTGATGAGGAAAACGTAAACTTTGTCGACAGATTTAGAAGAATATTAAAATTGGCCAGATAGGAGGGGAGGTATGGCTTTGTTAGACATTATCACAAGATTTTTTGCCAAGGACAACGCATCTAGCAAAGACGTTGCCCGGGAAAGACTGCGCCTGGTTCTGGTCCACGACAGGGCCTCGGTATCTCCTGAGTTTTTGAACAGGCTTAAAGAAGACCTGATTAAGGTCATTAGAGAATACCTGGAAATTGATGAAGAGGCCCTATCGGTGGATTTGGAAAATGAGGAGGATTCCATCGCCCTGGTTGCCAACATACCGGTAAAGGGTTTCAAGAGAGCGGGGTGATAAATCTTAAATTCAAAACTTAATATTTGAGCTCTCAAACCCGGGGGTTTCCCCGGGTTTGTTGTATTTAAACTTAGTGTGAAAATATATCTTATCTAAAATCAAAGTGATTCTTTGATTTACCATAATATATTAGAATTTTCTGAAATATCATTGCCTGGAAACTTCAAGTACATTAGAATTGAATATAGAAATAATGACACAAATTACTAGATGCGGTAACTTTAAGGGGGAGATTAGAATTTCCAGGGATTTCAGGCAAATGTATCGGGAAAAGTTATGTAGAGCAGAAGAAGCGGTTCAGATGATTGAATCCGGCGATTGGGTGGATTATGGAATGTTTAATGGTAAACCGGTCGCCTGTGATAGGGCACTGGCAGCCCGAAAAGATGAACTGCAAGATGTCAAAATTATGACAGCAGTAACAGTTCCGCCGCTGCCAGAAGTGGTAACCAGAGATCCCGAAGGGGAGGTATTTTCCTATCTTGACCTTCATTTCAGCATAGTCAGTCGGATTATGCAGCAGCGCTGCGGGGGGGTTTATTACCATCCACTCTGTTACGGTGAAGCTGAAAAGTATTTTTCCGATGGGCGTGTGGACCCTGATAACGTGGGGACTATTGTACGAAAGGCTTTTATTGTACAGGTTACTCCGATGGATAAGGATGGATACTTTAACTGGGGTGCTCATAATTCCACCAGCTACGCTCAGTCGTTGAGCGCGGATAAAGTAATTGTTGAAGTTAATGAAAAACTACCGGTGGCCCTGGGTGGTGCCAAGGAAAGAATTCATATATCTCAGGTGGATGCAGTAGTCGAGGGTGAAAACCCCGACCTGGCAGAACTTCCACCCATTGAGGCCACTGAGGTTGATAGAAAGATTGCCGGTTATGTATTGGAACACCTGCGGGACGGTTGCTGTATCCAGTTGGGGATAGGAGCTATGCCTAATTTATTAGGCAAGATGATAAACGATACTGACCTTAAAGATTTGGGTGGTCATACTGAGATGCTGGTAGATGCATACATGGAGTTGATGGAATCCGGGAAAATGAACGGAAATAAGAAAAACGTTTACCACGGGAGGGTAGGTTATACTTTTGCTTTGGGCGGAAAAAAACTGTATGAGTGGATGGATAACAACGTAGGATTGGCATCATATAATGCCGAACACGTCCTGCATCCGGTGAGAATTTCGCAAATAGATAATCTCATATCCATTAATCAGGCACTACAAGTAGATATCTATTCGCAGGTTAATGCGGAGAGTTTAGGTTTTAATCAAGTATCAGGTAATGGTGGTATGACTGATTTTGTACTGGGAGCTTACTGGTCCAATGGCGGACGAAGTCTTATCTGCCTTCCGTCAAGCTATACCGACAAAGATGGTAAAATGCATTCTAATATAGTTCCTGCTTTTGATATCGGTTCCATTACCACCATACCAAGGCAGCTGGTACATAAGATTGTCACCGAGTATGGGGCGGTGACGATGAAGGGGGCTTCAACGTGGGCCCGGGCAGAGAAGTTAATTTCCATTGCGCATCCCGATTTTAGGGATGAACTGATAAAAGCAGCTGAGGAAAGAAAAATCTGGCGCCGGAGCAACAAGATAGTATAGAAATCTGCGGCATTGATGGATAGCCGGTATATGGACTATATACCGGAGACCATAAAGAGAAATAAAAAATAATTAAGGGGGAAGTTTTTATGGAGAATTATCGGGGAGTTTCTTATGAAACCATACTGGCATGGGTTGAAGGGGGCATTGGATATCTGCAGTTTAACCGCCCTAAAGCCATGAATGCAGTAAATATTAAACTGCTGGACGAGGCTTATGAGGTTCTAACTGCTTATAGCGATGACTCGGAGGTTAAGGTTATTATTATTTGCGGTGATGAAAATGTATTTTGTGCTGGAGCAGACCTGGTCTCAGTTAAAGAGATGAATGCTTTTGAAGCACGTGAGTTCCTGGATCATGTTCACCGTACCCAGTTTGCTATTGAGGATAATTTCAAGCCGGTTATTACTGCGGTCAGGGGTCTGGCTCTGGGTGGAGGGATGGAAATCATTCTTTCCAGTGATATCCGTATTGTTGCTGACAATGCTACCCTGGGTCTTCCCGAAATTAACCTGGGAATATTCCCGGGAGCTGGAGGCACCCAGAGATGGTCGCGTTCAGCATCAATTTGCTCGGCCAAGCTTTACATCTTTACGGGAGACTTTTTCAATGCTCAGGAGGCCTACCGCCTGGGTCTGGTAAATACAGTGGTTCCAGCTGAAGAAGTTATGGATACGGCTGCGAAGATAGCCAGGAGAATATCCCGCAAATCTCCGCTATCTCTCCGGGCAGCCAAACAGGCCATTAATAATGCTATGAATTTGGATGTTAAATCTGGTTGCCGGGCTGAACAAATAGCCTGGTCCATGATGTTCGCCTCCGAAGATCAAAAAGAAGGAATGGGGGCTTTCCTGGAATCCCGCCGGGCGGAGTTCAAAGGTAAATAAAGCAACCTCTTTTTTAGGATTATCAAATCATTTGCAGACCCGGGGGGAGAACCCCCGGGTCTGCTTTATCCGGGTTGTTCCTGCTTCCATTTCGAATTAAACTCCGGAACCCTTACTCAGTTTAACTTCATACCATGCTTTGCCATCGGCATATTCAGGGCTTGAAATCCGGTTCAAGCTGGCCTGGGGATACCTGTTTTGTAAATACTCCCATTCTTCAGCCGATAATCTCAATTCGCTAAACATTACTCCATCTGCAAAGGACTTTGCCAAAAAAAGTTCGAATTGTTCACGCTTATCCTCAGTCATATCTCTCTCTCCATGCTACGTACTCGTTAAATATGAACATTTTCTACATATTTGTTTAAAAACCTTTTTTATGCTTTATATAAACTTTTAACGGCATGAACGCAACATCAAATATATTAAAACCTTCTTATTGCAGGCCGGTTCGCCAGAAATGTTGACAAGTGGTAAACTATAGAATAATATATTGATTCATCCAGGTTCATTATATAAAGATAGAATACAGAGGTGATTATTTTTGCCATTACCTGAAGAACTGGCAGATAAATACGAAAACTTTATTCAATCACATCCCAAAGGACATTTTATGCAATCTCCTGGTTGGGCTCGGGTAAAATCATTCTGGAAAAATGAGATTATTATGGTGGAAGATGAGAACCATGAAATAAAGGGCTCGATAAGTCTTTTAATCAGAAAGATACCGTTTTTGCCCTGTACCATAATGTATTCACCCCGGGGACCGGTATGTGACCCCCACGATTCCGCAACCATGAAAGAACTGCTGGATAAAGCCCGGCAGCTCGCCAAAAAGCACAAAAGCTACGCCCTGAAAATGGACCCGGATATTGAAATAGAGGATACCGAATTTAAGGAGATGGTTGAGAAGCTCGGTTGTAAGGTAAGTGGGGGTATAAAACCCTATGAAGGGGTTCAGCCTCGTTTTGTATTCCGGCTGTATATCGATAAGCGGTCACCGGAAGAGGTAATGAAGAGCTTTCATCAAAAAACCAGGTATAATATCAGACTGGCTCAAAGAAAAGGTGTAGAAATTCGGGTGGGCACCCGGGATGACCTGGCTGAGTACCACAAACTGATGGTTGAAACCGGTATAAGGGACAAGTTTATCATCAGACCCCGAAGCTATTATGAAAGCGTATATGATTTTTTAGGCCCGGAACATGTCAAACTTTTTATGGCCTACTATGAGGATAAGCCTATTGCCGGATCGGTGGCCATTGTTTACGGCAATAAATGCTGGTATCTATATGGGGCCAGCAGTAATGAATACAGGAATCTAATGCCCAATTATCTTCTGCAATGGGAAATGATTAAACTGACTATCGAATCGGGTTGTGAAATATATGACTTTAGAGGAGTTACCGGCGACCTGGATGAGAATAATCCCCTTTATGGATTATACCGGTTCAAGAAAGGTTTTAATGGCAAATATACCGAGTTTGTTGGCATGGTTGATTATATCTTCAACCGGCCGCTATATTATATCGTAGAAAATGGTATTGATATTTTCCGGGAGTCACGTCGGCAACTATATATACTAAAGAATTCCCTTAAAAACAGGGGCCAAAATGAATCGACTGAAGAGTGACAGGGAGACGGGTTGACAGGGGGACGGGGTTGTTGACACACTTCCAAGAAGTGTGTCAACAACCCCGTCCCCCTGTCAACCCAACAACCCCGTCCCCCCCCTGTCACTCTGTCACTTATGTTTTAAAAACTTATAAAAATGGCTCAGTTGCCAGCGACATAGAAACTTGGCTCTTTTAAATCCCGTATCTCCTTTAAGGAATAGGGGATTTACTACTTTTTTACTTCGGATTAAGCGTTTCATTTTATCCCGGCATGCTTTATCTTTTATGACCATAAAAGCCACCGGCAAGGGAATAGCGGTCCATAATACTTCCGTTTTAACTATTTGCAAGGGGACCGATTGGTCAAACAAATACTCATCCGCTATATATTTAGCCAGATTATATCCCGCTCCGGTGACATAATAGCTGCCGCGTCCCTGTCTCAGGTTTATCTCCAGTATTTTTATCTTGCCATCGCGCGGGTCATACTTCATATCAAAGCTGGCAAAACCCTCATAGCCGACGCTCTCCAAAAAGCTTTTAATCTGCAGGCACAGTTCTTCATTATATTCATTGACAATAACTGCTGCATTCCCCAGTCCATGTGGGGTATGTTCCTCAAGTATTACATGCCCCAGGGATAGTAGCCGGACTTTTTTGTCTTTACCGGAAAAAGAGTTCAGGGCCCGCATATGAAAATCATCACCGGGAATAAAATCCTGTATAATCAGTTTATCCTGGTAACCAGCCTGGTAGATTTGTTTAATTACTGCCTGTAAATCTTGCCGGTTGTCTAACTTATAAACCTTCTTCTGACCGGCAAAGCTATTTTGCCAGTAATTAATGCCATTGGATGGTTTAAGTATGATGGGGAAGCCAAAGGGCAGAACAAAGTCGTTTCCTATTTCCCGGGTGTATATAAAGGTTTGGGGATATAGCAATTGCTGCTGATCACACATTTGATAGAAACTTTCCTTGGTTAACAAGGCTTCCATCAGGTTTTCTTCTATATAGGGTACTACAATGTTATCCTTTAACCGGGTACGGTTCTTTATTATCTGTTCCACATAGTTGTCGCCACAGCCCAGCAGGAGGAGCCTTTTATCAGGAAACTTTTCCGCCCAACAATTAAGAACCTGGATAAATGTCTCGGTTTTGTCCAGGTTTTTATTGGCATGGTATTCGATTATCCTGCTGTTACAATTGGGGCCGGTGAGATATTTACCCATAACGATGGATTTTATCTGATAGGCTTCGTAAAAGGCCCGGGCCATGCTGTAGGCATTAATGTCATTGCCTAGTATTACGGGAACAAAATCGCGTTCTTTGGTTATCAAAAACTACTTACCTCCCTGGATAGCTTAAAATTTTAAGATCCTGTTGATTTGGCTTTATCGTATTCTTCCAGGTATATTTTAACCGCTTCCACATCTGAGCGGCAGGGAATATATTCCTTACCGATTTTTTGCCTGGTTTCATTTCCTTTACCGGTTATTAAAATTAGAGCATTAGGTTCGGTTTGCATTATAGCTTCCTTGATAGCTTCTTCTCTATCTTCAATAATCTCATAATTGTCGTTGTTTGCCTTTACATACTGGGCGATATCTTCGCAGATAGCTTTTACGCTTTCATCGCCCGGGTCTTCAGCCGTCAAGAACACCTTGTCCGAGTGCAAACCGGATAAAAGCCCCAGGTCTCTTCTTCTCACAAGGGCCTTTCCCCCGGGGCAGCCAAAAACGGTAAATATCTTTCGGTCGGGATATTCATTTTTGGCCGATTCATATAATTTATCAAAACTTAGTTTATTATGGGCATAGTCAACAATAATTATCTTATCCCGATTGCGGCTGGCATAAATCTCCATCCTGCCGCTGGAGCGGGCTTTTTCCAGGCCCCGATAGATATATTCTTCCGGTATGTTTAATGCATAAGCCACGGCAATAGCGGCCAGACCGTTTTCTACATTAAACAGTCCGGGCATGGTTAAGCGGAAATCCCGGTCAAATTTTTCGGTTCTAACCTGAAATACGGTATCAAATCCGTCTTTTCTTATATTATAACCATATATATCAGCTTCCGGTCTGGTTCCAAAGGTCAGGACCCGGTCTGCGCTTTGAGCTGCCTCCAATACCCGGGATATATGGTCTGAGTCCAGGTTTACACAGGCAGTTTGACACTGTTTGAAAATGGTTAATTTCGAGGAAAAATAGTCTTCCATATCGCTGTGTTCTATAGCGCTAATATGGTCTTCAGCAATATTTAAAAATACCCCTACATCGAAGCGTACACCATATAACCGGCCGTACTTCAAGGCCTGGCTGGAAACTTCTGTAACCATGTAGGGCAATTTCCGGTTGGCGGCATTATTAAAATGTATTTGCAGTTCCAGTGATTCGGGAGTGGTGAGATGCGATTCCCGGGTAGTTTTACCATCATAGGTATCAATCGAAGAAATTATCCCGGCAGCAGCCTCACTATGGTCTTGGGAATATTCATCCACTATATATTTGACGTAATATGAGGTGGTCGATTTCCCCTTAGTACCGGTTATACCGATAAGGGTCAGGTTCTTCCAGGGGTAATTGTAATACAGGTTTGATACCAGGGAAAGGGTTTTTTGAATATCACTAACTACCAGGCAGGGTATGGGCTTATGATAATTTACCTCGCTGATATACATGATGGCACCATTGCGGATAGCCATATCCAGATATTCTTCCTTAAAGCCCAACCCCTTGCAAATAAAAAGGGTATCTGGTCCTACTTTATGGGAGTTATAAGCTACCTTTGCAACTATTTTTTGGGCCATATCCCGGGGGAGATCATGATATATCAATAAGTCGTTGGATTCTATAAGCTGTATGTATTCTTCGATGCTATATTTTTTCATAGATTACTGATCCTTTCATTTACACCTGTGTCATAAATAAATCGGTCCTAAAACCTATGATAAACATTTGCTGGCGCTTGTCCAAACCAAATAATGTAAAAAATGTCTCTGCGTTTATATATAGCTTAATCCCGGCGCAGGGCTTCTATTGGGTCTAGATTAGCAGCCTGATTGGCGGGTAAGATGCCAAAAATAATACCAATAGCGGCGGAAAAGGCAAAAGCCAGTAAGACCGTAGTCCAGGATATTAGCGGGGGCCACTTGGCCAGGGCAGATATGAGAAAGGCGCCGCCGATACCCAGGGTCATACCGATAACACCTCCTAAAAGGCAGAGCACTATAGCTTCAATTAAAAACTGTATCAGGATATCACGACGGCGGGCACCCAGAGCCATACGCAATC
Organism: Syntrophomonadaceae bacterium; assembly: GCA_012729715.1. GTDB lineage: Bacteria > Bacillota > Syntrophomonadia > Syntrophomonadales > Syntrophomonadaceae > UBA4844. The sequence goes on along the minus strand of JAAYCQ010000085.1, from coordinate 4,579 downwards.
CAATTTCCCGGGTTCTTTCCGTAACTGATACCAGCATAATATTCATAACCCCGATACCACCTACCAGTAAGGAAAAGCCGGCAATGATTGCTATTACCAGGGTCATTACCCCGGTTACTTTATTTACCGCCTGGACCTGCTGCTCCAGATCAAAACCCTGGTAGATATCCTTGCTGTGGTGGCGCCTTTCCAGTATTTTAATACTGTTTTGCATGGCTACTTTAACCTCTTCCGGGCTGTGGGTACCTCCTTCTATATACGAGATATTACCATCAGGGTAGATATCCAGCCAGACCTGGGTAGGGATATACACATATTTTATTCCCATGCTAAAGGGTGAACTTTCAGCTTTGACCAGTCCACAGATTACCAGGGGCTGATTGCCGATAACTATCCTTTTTCCCAGAGCACTGGCCCGGGGAAATAATTCCTGAGCCATTTCCTCATCAATTACCGCGACCCTTCTTCTACCCTGGCAATCACTGTTGGTGAGGAAACGGCCGGCGGTTATCTCCAGAGGATGTAAGCGGGCATAGTCGGCTTCCGTACCCAAGATTTGAGCAGTTTTCGATTTGTCCCTGCCTTTAATTGTGGAATAAGTCTGGGCACAAGGGAGCAAATATTCCAGTTCCGGGACATTGGCTTTTATAATCTCAATATCGTTCATGGTAAATTCTCTGCCAGTGGGGAGCTCATCCCGCCGCCAGTCCACCGTAATCTGAAACAGATTGCTGCCGAACTTCTCCATTTCCTTCATAATTGATTGCTGCCCGCCCTGACCAACTGCAACTACGGCAATTACTGCCGTAATACCAATCATTATACCCAGAGTGGTCAAAATCGAGCGCAGCATATTGGCCCGGATAGAATCCCAGGCAACCCGTATGCTTTCACCCAGGTTCATATATCCTCACCACCTTTAACAGCAGATGGTTTAATATGGGGAGAACTGGGTAATTCGTCATTTATTAACTTGCCATCACGAAAATGCAATACCCTGCGGGCAAAAGCAGCTATATCTTCTTCATGGGTAACCAAAACGATGGTGGTATGCTCCTGATGGAGTGACCGGAAGATGTTCATAATCTCCATGCTGGTAACGCTATCCAGGTTGCCGGTAGGCTCATCAGCCAGAATAATATCGGGATTATTTACCAGAGCCCGGGCAATGGCTATGCGCTGGCATTGGCCTCCAGAGAGTTCCGAAGGGCGATGATCAATTCGATCCAGCATCCCTACCCGGCCAATACAATCAAGAGCCCGGGTCTTACGTTCCTCTTTGTCCACTCCGGCATAAAGCATAGGTAACTCTACATTGCGCAGAGCAGTCATGCGGGGCAGCAGGTTATAATTCTGGAAGACAAAACCGATTTTTCGGTTGCGAACGGTTGCCAGTTGGTCACTGTTCATACTGCTGACCTCAACTCCACCCAGCCAGTAGGAGCCAGAACTGGGGGTATCCAGGCATCCCATTACATTCATCAGGGTTGACTTACCTGAACCGGAAGGTCCCATTACCGCAACGAAGTCTCCCATCTCAATATGTAAACTTACATCCCGCAAGGCGTGCACCGGGTTGGAATGAGGGCGATAAACCTTATTTATCTGCTCCATTTTAATCATGGCTATCATCCTTTGGGGCTGCAGCTGGTGTAGTTGCCTTACGTACCTTTTGTCCATCCTTAAGCCCGGTCGGCGGGTCTAAAATAAGCAAGTCTCCCTTATTTAAGCCTTTGGTTACTTCCAGGTAGAGTTCGCCTTCCACACCGGTAGTTATGGTTTGGAGGCGGGCTTTGCCGTCATCATAAACCCATACCTGTTTTTTCCCTTTGCTTTCATGCAAAGCCTCATAGGGAATTACCAGACGTTTTTTGGCTGCTATGCTGATAATCTCCAAATCCACAGAATAACCAGGTTTTAACAGACCGGATTTATTTTCTACGCTAACCCCAACCGGTACTTCTACCTGGCGGGTATTATTACTCTCTTTTACCCGGGCTAGACCTGCTACTTCGGTTACTTTTCCACTAAATTTCTTTCCCGGCAGGGCGGCGGCTTCTATAATTACCTTTTGCCCCGGTTTCACCCGGGTAGCATCAGCCTCACTTACGCCTACCTTAACCTGCATGCGTTGAGGCTGTCCAATGGTTATAAATTTGTCTCCGGCTTTAATCATATCTCCGGGTTGGTTTTCCAGATTCAGTACTACACCATCTATATCAGCTTTTATTATATAATGAGATATTTCTTCCTCGGCTGCCTGTACTGCGGTTTGAGCTTTGCTTAAACTTGCTTCGGCTGCCTGGTGTTCTGCTGCTCGGGGACCATTGCAGAGGATATCGTAGTTTTTCTGGGCCTTGAGGAAGGCTGCTTCCTGGGCCATCAATTCCTGACGACCTATTTCCATTTCCTGAGCACTGATAGCTCCTGCGGTGTATAAAGCTTCTTTACGCTGACAATCTTTCTTTTTATTATCATAAGCGGTTTTGGCCTCTTCGAATTCTGCTTTACCTATAGCCAGATCTTCTGCGGATGGGTCGATAAGGCTATTGTACCGTGCCTCTTCACTTGCCAGGCTGGCTCTGGCATCAGCCAGCATTCTTTCCTCAGTTATACAATCAAATACTGCCAGTAGTTGTCCTGCCTTAACCTGGCCTCCGGTTTTTACATATACCTGTTTTAATATCCTGGTATCGCGGGCAACTACTTCCTGTTTCTCTTGTAGTTCTATACTGCCGCTGGCATACACCTTTTCCCCCATACTCTTCTCTTCCACTTTGGCGGTATGCACCAGTTTGCCGGAATAAATATGATTGCGCCACAGGTTTAGACCAACTATCAGAGCAATAACTATTATAATAAGTACTATTTTAAATATCGGGGTTTTGCTTATAGCTTTTACATTCAGGATAGGCAACTTACCATTCACTCCTTGTATTTACCATTGAATAAGAATTCATTAGTTTATAATTGACGGGCGTGCGCAACCGCGAATGAAAATAGGTGTATTGAATGGGCAATTATCCTCACCCCTGACTCCTCTCTCCTCATTCAAGACAAATTAATCAGTTTCTAAATTGGAAGTCATTTATAAGACAATTATGTCATCAGCGCTGTTTTCATTTTAGGCCATGGTGCTCATTTTTAAAGCACTATAGTAGCTGATGACCAGGGCATAGATTAGCCAAACCAGAAAAACATAGATGCCTACTTTCTTAACTTCGTTTTTCATCAGGATAGCTCCTCCCAGTGCTGCCAGATAAAGGCTCCATAACATAAAGGGGTTAATCTGGGCTGCCAGCATGGCAGGAAAAGTATAGGTATCAGGAGGGAACAAGAGATTCAGGCTGGTGGAAACATTACTGAAGTTTTCTACCGGAGTGGTTAGTCCTATTGCGAGCGCTATCAGGGAAGATAGCAGCAGGGGCAGGTAGGCATAGACACAAACTGAAAACAGCTTGCGGTACTGTACCTTATCTCCCGCAAAGGCATTATATAATTTCAGTAATAGGGCTACTATCAAGGCAAACAGAAGTGGTGTCAGCAAAGCCCCCACTATGGTGCCAATAACTGCACTAGTACCCACCATATTTATGGCTTCAGGGCTGGAAAGAGCCGGGTTATCAGGCATCCGCTGTAGCTGTAAAATACTGAATTCTCTCATTTTGGAAAGCAGGGGTAAGGTAGCGATCAAACTTATGGTTGATATTATAAGCAGAGCGGCGAGCCAGGAATGATTGCGTTGAAGATCCACAAACACACTGCTCGGGTTGGTAAAAATACGGGACAATCGCTGCCCCAGGGACAGGGTATCGTTTTTTAATTCCAGTTCCATAAATAATCCCCCTTTTTGGTTTTGGTAAACCTGCAATTTGGGTTGCAAGAATAGTTTTCTTTATTGTATACTACTTTACTTACCGCTGTCTTAATTTGGGTGAATTAAAAAATATTCCGCTAACCTGATGGGCTTCGTTATCATCAAAGATCATGGTTACCATTACATCTTCGGTTTCATCGGTAAATTCCGCATTATACCGCACTACCAAATACTTCTTAACTTTCTCGGAGGTCTTAACCGCATCCTTAAACTTTTTTGAATCGGGGACGTAGTAACCTATTTTCCCCCGAACCATTTCATTACCTTCCTTCATTTTATCCTCGGTAACCGCCGCTTTAAACTGACTATTGACATCGGCAATGTATTGTTCATAATTGTGTCAGAGTAATTAGTGGCATTATCATGAAATAGTGAGGTATAATTAGTGTATAAAACAACACACTTATTAATATACTAATAGAAGGATAAAGGAAGTGAAAGAAATGGGTGTGACATTTGTGAATAAAAAGAAACCGGTAAACTCTTCCACGTTTAGTTTCATAAAAGATAATATTTTAACCATAACAGATATTACCAGAAGCAATAAGCTGTCGGAAATACTTAACCAGTACGCCGGTAAAGAAACATCTGAAGTATATATTATACAAAACAATAAGAACAGAAATGCTGTAGGCGTCCTGGTAGACCTTGAACATTATGCACGGCTCTTAAAACTTCAAGAGGCCATAGAACAGGCTGCTG
>JAAYCQ010000010.1 GCA_012729715.1 Syntrophomonadaceae bacterium | reverse complement strand
TCTTCCTCCTCTGCTATGATAAAAGCTGTTTTATTTCCAGCTCTATCATAGCGGTTTTGGAGGATTGTGGTAAATACTGTTCATTCTTATTTGTTGTTTTCTGTCCATTTTAGTTTAGCGGTTACAATAGGCTATGAGCGATTTACAATCACTTTCGGATTTGTATCAAAATAAACTATTCCGCATCCCGGATTATCAGAGAGGATATGCTTGGAAGCAGGGTCAGCTTGTAGATTTTTGGGATGATATTATGAATCTGCAGGAAGATCGGTATCACTATACCGGGTTATTATCTTTAAAAGCAGTTCCCAAGTCTGAATCAAAAGGCTGGGATAATGATAAGTGGTTACTTGATTCAGGCTACAAAGCTTACCATGTTGTTGATGGTCAGCAGCGCCTCACTACCTTTTCTATCCTTTTAAACGAGATAATCTCTTTAGTCAAGGGATTAGAATCTAATGCTGACAAGAGTGATGAAGAGATTGTCCTTTGTTACCAAACTTTAAAAGCTATCCGTTCTAAATACATATCGCAAAAACGCCCTCCGAATACTCTTATTACAACCTATTTATTTGGATATGAAACGGATAATCCAAGTGCTGACTACCTTACTTATAAGGTGTATGGGGAGCCATACAGCGGTACTGTTAAAGAGACTTATTACACGCAAAACTTAAAATATGCCAAAGAGTTCTTTGCGGATTGCCTGGCAAAGCTTTATACTACCGATGGTATTGAAGGTATTGAAGCGGTGTTCCATAAACTCACATTACAGCTTATGTTCAATATTCATGAAATTGAGGATGCTTATGATGTGTTCGTTGCTTTTGAAACAATGAACAACCGTGGCAAAAAACTTACCAACCTTGAACTGCTCAAGAATCGCCTGATTTATTTGAGCACACTATATGATACCGATAAATTGGATGCGATGGATAAAGCGGAATTGCGGAAACAAATAAATGATGCATGGAAAGAGGTATATTATCAACTGGGCCGCAATCAGCATTTTCCCCTGTCTGATGACGAGTTTCTGAGGGCTCATTGGATTATATATTTTCAATATTCTCGTAAAAAAGGCGATGACTACATAAAATTCTTACTGAATAAATTCTCAGCAAAGAATGTTTTTGACAAGCAGATAGTTGCGATAGAGGAAGAAGTCCAAGAAACCGTTGATTTGGAATTAGAGGACGATGATGTTCCCCAGCCTGCAGAAACAGAACCAATAAATACTATCAGCAAGCTGGAGCCGTTCGAAATAGCAGCCTATGTTAACAGCCTGAAAGATGTGGCAAAATACTGGTTTTACACATACTTTCCTGAACTCAGTGATTTAACGCACGAGGAAAAGGCGTGGCTTGACCGTCTTAATCGCATTGGAATTGGTTACTTCAGACCGCTTGTCACCGCTTCACTTACTCCAAATGCTCATACCACAACTGAAGAGCGCATTGAGTTGTTCCGAGCCATTGAACGTTTTATATTTTTGTCATTCAGGATGGCGGCATTCCAGTCCAGCTATAAGAGTAGTGACTATAACCGCAAAACCCGTGAGATTTATATGGGGGAACTTGCCATTGATGAGGTTACACAAGATCTGATCGATACAGCTAACAGTGATATGGATTTTGCGATTAAGAATTTTATGACCCGAATGGATAAACGCTTTTTAAATGGTGATGGATTTTTTGGATGGCGCGATTTGCGTTATCTGCTTTTTGAGTATGAATATGAGAAAGCCTTGGAAACTGGAATCGAAAAACTTGGATGGACACCGTTTACCAAGATAGAAAAAGATAAAGTGTCTATTGAACATATACTTCCACAGACGCCAACAAAATGGTATTGGAGGAATCAATTCCGTCAGTACACGGAAGATGAAATAAAAATCCTTTCGGGAACACTTGGTAATTTGCTGCCTTTATCACAGAGTGTCAACTCGGCTTTGCAGAATGATAGCTTTGCTGAGAAGAAATCTACAAAGACAAATGGTCGCCGTGGATATGAGGATGGTTCCCACTCCGAAATCGAGGTGTCGCGCGAAGTTGACTGGGATGCCCCTAGTATTCTTGCTCGTGGTATAAAGATGCTGAGATTCATTGAAACCAGGTGGAATATAAAGTTTGCTGATGAAGCTCAGATGATCGAGTTACTGCACATACCATTTGTTAATGATGGACGTCCGGATGTTCCTGAATTACCGAAACCAGAAATTGACGAAGACCCAGCCTCTTCAGTTTCAAATTCAAGGGGACTTTCTGAAAGACATCTTTTAAGAATGGATTTCTGGAAGAATTTTGTTCAGTACTGCCATGATAATGGTCGGGGGGAGGATATTGCTACCCGTAAGCCCTCATACGATGGTTGGTACGATGTTACAGTCGATAACCACGACTACCATTTGTTTTTTCAGCTTGTCAGAAAGAAAATCCTACGTATCGGGATTTATGTTTATCGCCCGGAGGCCTTTTCGAGATTCGAAGCGAAAAAAGATCAAATTGAAGGTGCCTGTGGTTTTCCGCTTGAGTGGTATACCAGCAGAGATAAGAGCGTAGCAAAGAGGATTCTGTATTCTGTTGAAGCTGATATACATAATCCGGAATTGTATAAACAGCATTTTGAGTGGCTAATTTACCATTTCGATAAACTAAAAAATGCCCTTGATACCGTAGATGGGGCATCAGGAAACGAAAGCTCATCAGGAAAATTTAGAGTTCTTACAAAGTACATTGGCAAAGTTTCACAAGCTAAATCTTTTGGCGAGTGGGTCATTGATAGAGAAAATGACGGTACAATGGAACACCCTATTCAAATGCCTTTCGTCAATTACAATGAACTTGTAGATTCGTTTGTAAATGAATTTTATCAGTTTTCTGAAAGTCATCCCGAGTATAAGCTTACAAACTATGGCTCCATACTTGAAGAGAATGGTCTCAAATGGGGCGATGAAGAAATGCGAGGTGCTAATATGGATAATCTTGATGAAAAGTGTGTACTTGCATTGGTAATGGGAGCAATACGTGCTGAACGGTTCTGCGATGGTGTGCTTCTCGGGTTTTTTAAAGATGGCTCTATTGAAAAATGGTTAAAAAGATTAAAGGTAATTGATGATAATAACGCTACTGAAGCCTTGACGAAGATATGATCAGGACTAAAAAGACTGAAAGCAGATCATGGTGACAAAATTGTTGAGCAAAATTGCTCTACTTGGACGTGTGGCTATGGGGTTGGATTGCTCGTTCCTTTCCTTTTCGCAAACCAAGATGCTACTGCACAAAATCCGAGTTGGAGAGTGGAAGAATAATGCTTGAAAACCGTCCCAAGTAGGACGGAGGATTATACCAAACCAAAAGAATAATCAGAAGAAGAAAGACCTACCTGGATCGAGCTGAAGTAATATGCGTTCTCGCCGATTCTTAAATCCACCGTATAGCGACCATCAAGTACGCTGTTTTAAAAACTCGGCGGCAACATCGCGCAAGAGCGTAGCCAGTATCACGGAGTTTTGCCGTATCGGCCGCATGTCGTATTCTCCAGCTTGGAAGCAAGATTTAAGTTGCTGACCAGCGTCTGCCAAGTAACTAAATACATCCAATAAAGCTATAGAATTTTATCAAAAGATAGAAAATGAATGAACGAAAAATTATGCCAATTAAAATCTACTTATCTTCTTGCTAGTAGCTTTCGCACTTCTTATCTCTAGACTCTGCTAGGAAAAAACATATATGTCTGCAGTGAAAGACTCTATTAAAAAAGAGTATCAAAACTAACCGGCGGGTAATAATAGTATCAAAAGACACCTTTTTCTTGAAGAAGATTTTCTGCCGTGTTAATATAAGGTTAGATGGGGTGGCAACATGGCGGATGGGGAGGTTCGTCCCAGATCAGAAGTTATTTCCTACCTTCAAGATATTCATGCAAAACTTATGCTTGACAAGGTAAACAACCTTATTATATGGCCCAGAGCAGACCGCAAGAATGAACAGTGCATGGAAGAGTTAGGGTTAAGGCACAATGATGTCGCTGATATTCTACAATCCTTGGATGAGAAGCATTACCATGAGACTGTGCCGGATTATGATTTCCCTGGAGAATGGCTTTGGGTTTTCCTATATCAGCATTATGAGCATGTATTGTATATCAAGATTAAACTTCGGTCCAGAGTGATTTGTGTATCCTTTCATGAAAATGAGTATGAAGACTAGGCAGGAAGCATTAAGGAGGTAACCCTGATATGAATAAGGTTTATTGCTACCTGTGTGACCAAACCTATGAAGTGACCATTAAAAAAGAAGAGGAAATCCATACTATTAAGGGAACTCCAGTAAAATGTGAAGTTGAAAATGCCTACTGTAGGCAGTGCGGGTACAAGGTTTATATACCTGCCCTGAACGATGCCAACCTGGACCGAATGGATCATGCTTACCGCCGGCAGAATGGAATTATCACAGTTCAAGAGATTGGGGAAATTCTAAGGCAGTATAACATTGGCGCCAAACCCCTGGCGGTTATACTGGGATGGGGTGAAGTTACTATCCTGCGTTATTTAAAGGGGCAAATTCCTGATCGTGCCCATAGCAATACTTTGTTA
>JAAYCQ010000084.1 GCA_012729715.1 Syntrophomonadaceae bacterium | reverse complement strand
GCAGAACGTTTTTATAATGAAATGGTAGAAAAGGGACAAATGAGCGGGGAAGAAGCCCGGGATTTTGTGGATGAGGCCATTAAGAAGGGCGAGGAAGAGAGAAAAGAGATGAGCAAGTTTATCCGGGAAGAAATGGAGGAATTCAGAAAGGACTGGTCGGTAGTTTCTCGTACTGAATTCGAAGCCCTGGAGGCACGGGTTAAGGAATTGGAACAGAAACTGCAGTAAAGCGGTTACAGAACAATATATACTTATGGCTGCCGGGTATCCCGGCAGTTAGTTTTTATATTGATATGGAGGCACGTTTAGTTGAGACTTAATCCTTTTCAACGTCTGGCTCACATCCCCAGGTACCGGGAAGTAGCTAATATCTTGATAAAACATGGTTTCGGTTTTATATTTGACCGCATCTCACCAGGTAAATTGAAAAAGACTGAACAGCAGGAATTGCGTGGTGTTAGTGCTGCCCGCGAGCTCAGGCAGGCCTTTGAAGAACTGGGGCCTACATACGTTAAGTTGGGACAGTTGCTGAGTACCAGACCGGATCTGGTAGCGCCTGAGTATATCCGGGAGTTTGAAAAGCTGCAGGATGACGTGCCTCCTATTTCCTATGCTGAAATAAGTTCAGTATGTGCAGACGAAGGTATAGATATCGATGAGGCTTTTGCCAGTTTTAATCGTGAACCCCTGGCGGCGGCATCGATAGCTCAGGTTCATGAGGCGGTGCTGAAAGATGGGCAAAAGGTAGTGGTAAAAGTCCAACGTCCGGGAATTGAACGGCAAATTCAAACTGACCTGCAGATACTAATGGAGATTGCCCGCATCCTGGAAAAAAGGACGGACTGGGGACGTCTATACCGGATAACGGAAATAGTAGATGAACTGGGAGAAGCTATTATAAATGAAGTGGATTTTACTAAAGAGGCCCACAATGCCGATATTTTCTATAACAATTTTCGCAAGCACGAGCATGTCATCATTCCTAAAGTTTATTGGGATTATTCTACCAAAAGGGTTTTAACCCTGGAGTACGTAGAGGGGGTTAAAATATCGGATCCGGCGGGACTGAAAAAGGCCCTTTATGACCCGGAGAAAATAGCTACCCACCTGGTTGATGCATTGTTCAAACAGGTATATGAATACGGATTTTTCCATGCTGATCCTCATCCTGGCAATTTAGCTATAACCGAAGGCGAGAAAATTATCTTTTATGATTTTGGACAAGTAGGGATGATAGACCGCCTCACCCGGGACAAAGCTATGGACCTTTTGGTGGGGATGATGAGATATGATGTTAGTGCAGTAGCCCGGGCTTTGCTGGATATAGGTATAGGTACCCAGTCTATTAATCAGGCTGAGTTTCGCCATGAAATATCCCGCCTGCAGCAGAAGTATTATGGTTTACCCCTTTCTCAGATAAATATTGGGGAAGCTTTAGCAGAACTAATTGATCTGTCTTTGTATTTTCGGGTACGGGTGCCACCGGAGTTATCGCTGGTAGTAAAGATGATAATGACTATAGAAAGAATCGTTTCCCAGCTGGACCCCCAACTAAGTATAGTAGACATTGCCCAACCTTATGGTAAGAGGTTGCTGCGTAAAAGGTTTGCACCGGAACAGCTTAAGGAAAGCGTCGAGAGCATTTTAATGGATTATGCCTCTGTAGCAAGGACTCTGCCCCGGGATGTAGATAATGTTTTGAAAATGATAGAAGCGGGCGAAATTAAAATACATATGGAGCATGCCAATCTCAGGCGCTTGACTAATAAGATTGATATTCTTTCCAATCGGCTATCCCTGGCCATAATTATTGCCAGCATTATTGTTGGTACATCCCTGGTAGCGGGGCAAAGCAGCAGTAAGCTTTTAGCCCGTGTCCCCTTGGTGGAGGCCGGTTTTTTTGCTGCGGTTATTCTGGGCCTGTTTCTTGCTTATTCCATATTTAAAAGTGGCCGCTACTGATTTATAGCCTCCCTGAGTCATATTAACCTCTTTCTGCCATATAAATTAATAAGATTATAACTTTCTTTGTCATCCTGAATGAAGTGAAGAATCTGTCACCGGAATATCATATCAGATTCTTGGCTACGTATACGGATGACGCCCACGAAAGCCACGGGACTAATTGCTATGTGCCCTTAAGGGTACATCTTCCGGGCATGACAGGGTAATTAAGAAAATTGGTGGGGGGGTTTTTTTGAAGCGATTATATAAGGGGAAATGCCTGCTATGTTTGCTAATAGTGTTTACCCTGGTTCTGGGCGCAAATGTTTCTCCTGTAACTGCCCAGCAGGAGCAGCGGCCATTGGAGCAGATTTTCATTATAAGTGTGGATGGCTTAAGTTATGAAGGCTTTGTCAGCGTACCGGTAAATAATATGAAGCACATAGCAGGTGAAGGTGTTTCTGATGCCAAATCTATGGCCTTGAAAGTAGACACCATTGAAGCTGCTGAGGCTTCGCTTATTACCGGGGCTTTACCTGAAGACCACCGTCATGTTACGGCAAAAAGTAAGATAGAAACAGAATCATTATTTGAAATCATCCGTAAACTGGGAAAAAGCTATGTAGTCATCGATGGTTCCGGAGGTAAACTAAAATCGTTTGAGGATCGGGACAAGGCTTATTTCAGCTGCGATAATGCCGATTCCGATGAGAAGGTTTTAGAACAGGCCCTGGCAGTTTTTAATAAGCAAAAGCCTTTCTTAACCTATATATATTTAAATGACTGCCGTAATGCGCTGTTAGCTCTGGATGATAAGGCCTACTATGAGACAGTTAGAACATTTGACCTGGCCTTGGGGACGTTTATTAATAATTTAAGGAAACAAGACAATTATTACAATTCCCTCATCATAGTAACCTCTCCCCGCAGTTCCTCACCCAGCAATCAGGTGCCCTTACTTATGCAGGGTCCAGGTTTGAAAACCAATACCCGCATAAGTAATACCATGATTACTGATGTAGTGCCAACCATATGCAGCCTGCTTAAGGTTGAAAATCCTACTGGTAATCGAGGCATTATGGCTTGTGATGCTCTCTTGCTCAGTTACGAAGAGCAATATAAATACTTGTATAAATGGGCTGCATCGCTTAAATCAGACCGGGTAGCTGCCTGGAGTAAATACTTTGAACTGCAGGATACCCTGTATCAGACTATTTACCAGATGACCGCTATAAAAGAGGAAAAGCAGAGTATTTTTAATTTCATGGGTGAAAAGGAACAAACTATAAACAAGATGAAGGGCCAAATGAGGGCGGAAAGAATCATATACCTGGGCATAGTTGTCCTGATGCTGTTGG
>JAAYCQ010000083.1 GCA_012729715.1 Syntrophomonadaceae bacterium | reverse complement strand
CTCCGGAAAGATAGGTTATGGGAATGTTGGCCAGCAGGGCCAGGGGGCTAAACAGGTGGAAATGGTAGGCAGTAAGAGGTAACACCGCCAATTGAGCGCAAACAGGTACTAGCAGAAGATCGCCCCATCTGCTGTTGTAGTTAAGCTTTCTTCTTAATAAAGGAAAGAGATAGACTAATCCCCAGGCAGCAGCGAAAGAAAGTTGAAAGGTAATCTGCAGTAATGAATTGGGGTTTATTAATAAAATGACTATTCCCGCCAGGCCCAGGCTGTTAAGCATACGATTATCCCGCCCGCTATAGAAAGCAATCAGACCTATTGACCCCATTATTACCGAACGTATTACTGGTACTGGCCAACCCACCAGGGTAGCATATATTAATAATAGTATTATTCCGGATATCACTCGCATCTTCCGGGAGAGACCTAACAGAGAACATGCCCAGGCGCAAAGCAATAGTAGAAAACCTACATGCAGCCCGGATACCGAAAAAATATGGACTACACCGGTTTTTTGGTAATCGCTGTACTCACTGCTATCAATACCTTCTATAATTCCCAAGAGCATACCCAGTAATATAGCCGCTTCATCCGGGGGTAGAACTTCTTTAATCAGCTCCTGGCTGTTATAACTGTAAGAGTTTATCCATCCCTGAAAGCCGCTGGCTGGCCTGCTGATAGAGAGATCTTTTTCTTCTTTAACTGAAAAGATATAATATATGCCATTCTTCGCCAGGTATTTGCGGTAGTCAAATTCTCCCGAGTTACCTGCCCGGGCCGGCTGTTTTAATGAACCCTTGATTACTACCTTATCACCCTTTTGCAAATGGACAGCAAAATTACAGTAAACCTGAATGTTACGAGAATAACGATTTTTACTGTCGGTATGTACCGCGAAGGTAGTCTTTTTCCCATCATAACGAGGATAATCTTTTACTACACCCTCCACCTGGGCTGGCTTTACTTCTGGCAGGTGTTCCGGTGCGGGTGTGGTGAGCAGGGAAAAATAGAGGAGACCAACCATAATTATTAGTCCCCCGGTAAAGGCCTCACGGGAATAACTTCGATTATAAACCCCGAATAGTAGTAAACCTGTAACTAAAAGAAACGCCAGTATCCACAGCTGATTGCTGGCCAGTACTATAGCTATGGAGAAGAATATATAAACTAGAAACCAGAAAGGAAACATGTTTTCCCTTATCCCTTACTTCTTACTTCCTGAAGGATCAGCGGACACTTATTTTATCCTTAATAGCTTCAAACCTCTTATCTCCAATACCGCTGACATTTTTAATTTCCTCTATATCTTTAAATGGGCCATTACTGGTGCGATAATCTACTATCCGCTGCCCCAGAGCCGGACCTATGCCGTCCAACTTATCTGCCAATTCCTGAGCCGAAGCGGTGTTGATATTAACCATAGCCGAATTCTGATTGGATGCACCACTGGTGTATGATCCTCCAACGCTTGCATTTACCGGTGGTTCGGGAATCTCCCCCTGGGTATGAACCGGTATAGTTTCACCATCTACCAATGGACGAGCCATTTCGAGGTGTTTAAGGTCAGCTTCCGCCAGAGCCTCAGCCATCTCCACAGCCTGGTACACGCGGTCGCCTTCCTGTAGTCGATAAACTCCAGGTTTTTTTACCGCACCGGTAACATACACCTGAATAATCTTGCTTTGCAATTCATTGGACTCAGCCTTATCCGTTTGCCCGGAGGCTTGTAACAGGGCGTCTTCTTCTACTTGTCTATCATTCTTAAAATCAGCATATTTGACTCCCATGGCAAAAGCCACAAGAAGAACGAAAACCGCTAATGCTATCCAGCGTTTATCTAGCTCCATAGTTCTCCCCCCAAAAGCTTAATTCTACATATATTTCCATTATCCTCCATCATGCTAATAGCATTTAATATAATATTTAACTTGGGAAAAATTTTAGCAGGACAATTATCCCAGGATAGAGAAAGTAGAATAAGATATTTTAAAGGGGGATATAAATGGTTGATATAGCTGCTTTGGCCCGTTTGGGTGGAGTTCGAAAATACGGGATTGACGAGACATTATTTCATTTCGGTGATCCTGGGCATGAGATGTTTATTATTCTGAAGGGTCACGTGGGCGTGTATATAAATTCCCTGGACGGTTCTCCCCTGCAGGTGGCTGCATTAAAGGACGGCGATTTTTTTGGAGAAATGTCATTGCTGGAGAATATGCCCCGCAGTGCAACTATCAGTGCATTGGAAGATACAGTTTGCCTGGTTATAGATGAAAGTAATTTTGAACAAGTAATAGCACAGCAACCCGGTCTGGCATTTCGTATTATGAAGGGCATGAGTAACCGTTTACGCCAGCAAAACGAAGAACTCAGTTTCCATAAACACGGGTCCCAACCACAAGAAGAAGAAAGCTCCACGGGTGTTTCCAGGGCTTCTGCCCCGTTACCGCTCAATAGCGATATTTATCCTCCGGGTCATAAAGCTTATCCTTTAATAGCAGAGGCAACCCATGATACTTATCTTTTTGACAGTGAAACCACGTGTCCGGTATGTGAAAAGAAATTTCCGGTTAAGATGGTACGCTCTTCAAAACTCAGGTTGGATAAGATTGAGCCTGACATGCGTCAGCATTTTCATGATTTTGAACCCCTGTGGTATGCAGTCTGGATATGTCCCCATTGTTATTATGCTAATTTTAACTTTGAGTTTAAACAGGTAAGTGACGCTTTAGTTAAGAAGATTATGGAACAGGGTCAGGAACTAAAATCTAAAATTAAGATTAACTTTAGCTCTCCACGTAAGATTGATGAAGTTTTCACCTCTTACTATATGATTCTGCATACTTTGCAGGCAGGAAAAGTTGATCCTACTAAATCAGCCAAAATATGGCTGCGCTTATCCTGGCTATATAGCGATGTAGAGGATGAGGAAATGTACAATTACACCAGTGAGAAGGCCCTGGAAGCGTACAGTGAATCTTATTTTAATACCCGGCGTAATACTTCGGTAGAGCAGGACCAGCGCCTCACTATTTTATTAGGAGAACTATGTTTGCGTGTGGACCAGAAAGAAGAGGCTTTAAAGCATTTTCGCAATAGCATAGTGCGTAAAGGCGGTAATAATAATCTTAATCGCCAGGCTGAAGACAGGATTCATGACCTGCGTGAGGCTCTAAATGAAGAAACCCCTTAGGTAATTGTTGACTTTGAATGTTTATTCCCTTATAATTGCTAATGTGTTAATTGAATAGCAGGCTGAGAACCGGAGTATTAGACGGGCGCTGACAGAGAACCACCGGGTGCTGGAAGGTGGTATATAGCCGGTTGAACTCGCCGGGGAGCCTTGCAGGTGATATTTAGCCTGTGACGGCAAAAACCGTTATCATTTTCGAGTGGACAGTAAATGTGGGGCTATGGCGCAGTTGGGAGCGCGCTTGAATGGCATTCAAGAGGTCGTGGGTTCGAATCCCACTAGCTCCACCATTATTATATCTGTCAATAAGGGTGGTACCACGGGAATTTTGTACTCTCGTCCCTGCGGGGAAGGGAGTTTTTTAATTTTCTGCTTTTTAAAGGAGGAAGTTTATTTGGATAGGCGTTACGATTTTAAAGCCATTGAAGCTAAATGGCAAAACATTTGGGAAGAAAATAGTTATTTTAAGGTTTACGAAGATAAGACCAAACCCAAGTATTATAATCTGGAGATGTTCCCCTATCCTTCCGGACATCTGCACATGGGGCATGTGCGTAATTATGCCATCGGGGATGTAGTCGCTCGCTTCAAGAGTATGAATGGTTATAATGTGCTGCATCCCATGGGCTGGGATGCTTTCGGCCTGCCGGCAGAAAATGCTGCTATCCAAAATAAGGTTCATCCTGCTCGCTGGACCTATGGCAATATTGAAAACATGGAGCGACAACTTAAAGGCATGGGTATCAGCTACGACTGGGATCGGGAACTAGCTACCTGCAAACCGGATTACTATAAATTTACCCAGTGGATGTTTTTAAAGCTGTTTGAAAATAATCTGGCCTACAAGAAAAAATCGGCGGTTAACTGGTGCCCATCTTGCCAGACGGTACTGGCCAATGAACAGGTAGTGGAAGGCTGCTGTGAGCGCTGCGAAAGTGAAGTAGATAAAAAGCAGTTGGAGCAATGGTTTTTTAAGACCACTGCCTATGCCCAGCGCTTGCTCGATGACCTGGAAAAACTACCGGGCTGGCCGGAAAAGGTTAAAACTATGCAGCGCAACTGGATTGGCCGCAGCGAGGGCTGTCAATTTTCCCTGGAAATAGAAGGCAGCGAAGAAACCTTGAGTGTGTACACCACCCGTCCAGATACGGTTTTTGGGGTTACTTATATGGTACTGGCTCCGGAACATCCCCTGGTGGAAAAGCTCGTTGCCGGGAAAGCTCAGGAAGCTAAAATCCAGGCCTTTGTTAAGAAAATGAAATCTACCAGCGATATAGCCCGTACTGCTACCGATGCGGAAAAGGAAGGAATATTTACTGGAGCCTATGCCATTAATCCCATGAATGGCGAAAAGGTTCCTATCTGGATTGCCAATTACGTTTTGATGGACTATGGAACTGGAGCTATTATGGCTGTTCCTGCTCATGACCAGCGGGACTTCGAATTTGCCCGCAAATATGATATTCCTATCCGGGTAGTAATAAAGAGTCCCGATTCACCGGCTAAGGGAGAAGAAATGCTGGAAGCCTATGCTGGTGACGGGGTTATGGTAAACTCGGTTGAATTTGATGGCATCACGGTAGAAGAAGGCCAGAAGCGCATTATTGCCTATATGGAGGAGCATAAGATTGGCCAGGGAACCATCAACTACCGTTTACGCGATTGGCTCATATCCCGGCAGCGTTACTGGGGTGCGCCCATTCCTATCGTCTATTGCCCGGACTGTGGTATAGTCCCGGTACCGGAAAAAGACCTGCCGGTACTGTTACCGGAAGATATTGACTTTAAGCCCTACGGTGAATCCCCTTTAAACCAATTGGAGAGTTTCTATAAAACCACTTGTCCTAACTGCGGTAAGGAAGCCCGGCGGGAAGCTGATACCATGGATACCTTTGTCTGTTCTTCCTGGTATTTTGACCGTTTTTGCAGTCCCCATGAAAGTGACATACCTTTCAGCTGGGAAGCAGTCGATTACTGGATGCCGGTGGATCAGTATATCGGCGGAGTGGAACATGCTATTTTGCACCTGATGTATGCCCGTTTCTTTACCAAGTTTCTGTATGATATTAATATGCTCTCCTGTGAAGAACCTTTTACCAACCTGTTAACCCAGGGAATGGTTTTAAAAGAAGGAGCAAAAATGTCCAAATCCAAAGGTAATGTAGTTAGTCCAGAGGACATAATAGGTACTTATGGTGCTGATACGGCTCGTCTCTTCATCCTTTTTGCCTCTCCCCCGGAAAGAGACCTGGAGTGGAGCGATCAGGGGGTTGAGGGAAGCTACCGCTTTTTAAACCGGGTATGGCGTATGGTAAATGAGTATGCTGATATCATTAAAGAAGTAAATATTCCGGATAACTTCGCACAGCTGGATGCTGATGCCTGTAAATTACGTTTTAAAACTCATGCCAGCATCAAAAAAGTGAGTGAAGATATTGAGGAACGTTTTAATTTCAATACGGCCATAAGTGCCATAATGGAACTATCCAATGCCTTAAATAGCTACAGTGATAATGAAGAGCAAGATCTTCCGGTAGTAAAAGAGGCAATTAATGCTCTCTTGTTGCTGTTAAGTCCCTTTTCACCACACATCTGTGAAGAGCTCTGGCAATTATGCGGTAATGAGGAAGCTATTTGTTTGCAAAAATGGCCAACCTATGACCCTGATGCTCTGATTCAGGATGAAATCGAAATCGTGGTGCAGATTTCTGGCAAGGTAAGGGACCGGATTACTGTTGCTACCGGTCTTGCCGAAGAAGAATTAAAGCAAATTGCCCTGGCTAGCCCCAAAATACAACAGTTAATCCAGGATAAGACCATTGTGAAAACCATCGTTGTTCCCGGGAAACTGGTGAACATTGTAGCCCGCTAGTGAGCTTAAGCTGAGGTGCCGATGATGTCCTGGTATATTTTTTATACCCCCTGGGGATGGGCGGCGGTTTTAGGTGAGAATAGGACTGTTCAGAGATCAGTTCTGCCCACCCTCTCTCCCCCACATCTACTTCATGAATATATAGAACAAACCGGGTTAGATGCCCGGTTTGTTGTATTACCTGATTATTCCTTAACAGTTGTAAATAAGTTCTGTGCCTACTTTGAAGGCAGTGTCATCAACGATTGGGATATAGAGCTAAGCCTGGATGTTCTCCCACCATTTAGCCGTAAAGTTCTGGAATTTGTCTATACTATACCTTATGGAGAAAACCTGACCTATGGCGAAGTAGCCCGGGCCGTGGATAAACCTGGAGCAGCCCAAGCGGTAGGCCAGGCTCTTAAACGCAATCCCCTTCCCCTGATTATTCCCTGCCATCGGGTAGTAGCCAGCAACGGACCGGGTGGTTTCACCTCCCCGGGTGGGGTTGCTACCAAACTGGAGATGCTCCAGTGGGAAAGAAAAAACCTTAAGAATTATTAACCTCTACTTGCCGGGCATCGCCCCAGAGGTTTTCCAGGTTATAATATTCTCTTTCCTGCTGGCGAAAAACATGTAGCAAGACTGCATTGTAGTCCAATACTGCCCATAAGCCCTGCTGGTGTCCTTCACGCCGCAGTGGTTTTATATCCTGCTCCAGCAGCTTCTTTTCTACTGTTTCGACTATGCTTTTAACCTGTATCGGGTTCCTGCCACTGGCCAGGACAAAGTAGTCAGATATTACGGTTAGATCCCTAACATCCAGAATAAGTACATCAAAAGCCTTTTCCTCCAGGCAAGCCTCGGCAATAAGCTGTGCTAATTTTTCGTCTTCCAAAATAGCCCTCCTAATAATCTAAAAATTTGAGACATACCCATAGGGCATCACCCCATACTTCAATGCCAACCCCTAACTCCTAACTCCTAACTCCTCACACCACACTTTAATCAGCAGTCAATAAACTTCACTTCTTTTAGAAAGTGGTTCCTGACCTCTATAGTTAATGGGTGTATTATCCTTTGCTGGTCCAGACAGTATTTTATAGTAGATTCTAGCCCAAACAGCATTCCCTCGTCAAGATTACGCCAGGCCAGGCATTTTAGTCTTTCCAATCCCGGAAAATCACGCCCCGGCTCAATCATGTCGGCCAGGTAAATAATTTTATCCAATTCACTCATATTCAGTGCACCCAGGGTATGATTTTTAACCGCCTGCAAAATCTCCTGGTCATCAAGCCCCTGTTCATTTTTTAGGAGAAAAGCACCCACCGGAGCGTGCAGCAGGTCGGGTACCAGGGTGTCCACCTCATGTTCGAGCAAATTATTAATAGTGGCGATGTTAAGCAGTTCGGATGCAGCCATCCCCTTGGCATAGTCGTGCAAAATTCCAGTTAGATATGCTTTTTCCGGGTCAACTCCGTAATTCTCGGCCAAATCCCGGGCTACTGCGGCTACCTGCAGGGAGTGCTGCATACGCCTGCTGGACAGGCGTGATTTAATAATGGTCAACGCTTCCTCTTCACCTAACATCCTTTTACCTTCCTTCTTAACGGTATAGTCCCTGGTCCAAAATGTATTGTTCCACTTCCAGGGGCAGAAGATACTTTATCGACCTGTTTTCCGCAACTCTGTGCCTGATATCAGTAGAGGAAATATCAAGTCCCGGTATAGGTAGAAACTCCATTCGTTCCCATAATATTGGGGGAAGATTTTTCAGCGCCGGGTCACTGCGTTCAATTACATATCCGGGTCGGGTTACCACCACAAAGCGGCATAGCCCGGATAACTCCTGGTAATCTTTCCAGGTGTCCATCATCAGCAAGGAGTCGGCACCCATTATAAAAAAAATGTCACTACCGCGATAATACTCTAAATAATAACGTATGGTATCAATGGTATATGATTTTCCGGTTCTTTTCATTTCCAAATCAGATATTTTAAAGAAAGGATTAGCCTGAATAGCCAGCTTTACCATCTTATAACGGTGCTCACTATTCAGTACTTCATTTATCTCTTTGTGAGGCGGGCGGGCTGCCGGCATAAAAATAACCCGGTCCAATTTAAATTCATGACGGGCAAATTCCGCAGCTATGAGATGCCCATAATGTACCGGGTCAAAAGTTCCACCCATGATACCTATAGAATTAAACTTTTGCATAAAATCACCTGCCCCTTATCTTTCAATAATACCTATAGACCCATAAAAACGCAAACAGTACCAGCATTTAAGATTTGCAAGAGATTAGTGCTACCAGGGCTTTATCGCTTTGCTGGTCTGAAGAAAACATCTATAATGGTAATATCAACGATTACGGGGGTGGAATATGCAAAAGGAAATAAAGCTGGTTTTTCATAACCAGGGCCTGCGCAGCTATATTGAAGTCGATCTCTGCAGGGAATGCCCCCGTCAGGATGATAAAGGCTGCTGTGGTTTTTACTCACCCGTTTTTTATAGCAGTGATTTTGCTTACCTGTTAAAAAATGAGCCTGGTTTGATTGACAAACTGCTGCAATTAAACAATATAACCATATTGGATGCATCAGTAACGATCAACAACAGTATAGATGGGGAAAGCTACCGCTGTTATTTTCATAGTAAAGATGGTGGTTGCCTCCTTACTCAGCAACTGCGTGAATCAGTCTGTCGCCATTTTGTCTGTCCGGGAATCGCCTGGGAACAGGAAGAAAAACTTTATCCCTGGAGGGATTTTTTTGCACGGCTCTCAGATTACGAAATTGAACTAAATAACCGCATTGCTGCCCGCTTACAAGAAAAAGGCTTAACCTTGCGAGATGCTAATAAGCGGGAAGAATTTTTCGAGAAAATGCTGGCTATTTTTGAGCAGGAAACTCGTATATTACCTGATTTTTTTAATGAACAACCAGCCTGGCAAGAGGTTGTTATAACCAGGGAGATAATTTATGGTCAGGATTGGCCTTTATAAGTTATAATTTGAAGTTAGATGCATTACGAAATTTGATTAAGGGCGGGAGGTATGTTTTAAATGAATTGGGATGCCAATAGCGGCATACTGGACAGCGTGCTTGGCGCCATAGGCAGGACACCTTTGATTAGGCTGAATAAAATATCGGCCGACATAAATGCCGACATTTGCGTCAAGCTTGAATATGCTAACCCCAGCGGAAGTTTGAAAGACCGGGTAGTCCATAAAATAGTGGAAATGGCGGAGCAGCGGGGAGAACTTAAACCGGGCATGATTCTTTTGGAAGGCACTACCGGTAACACCGGAATTGCCACAGCCATGGTCGGAGCGGCCAAGGGTTACCGGGTAATTATTGTTATGCCGGAAGGAATGACGGAAGAGCGGAAAAAGACGATTCGGGCTTATGGAGCTGAACTGGTACTAACCCCTGGAGCTGAGTCTGATGTTGATTTGGTTCTGGTAGAAGTAGAGAAAATAAAGCAGGAATATGGGGATCAGGTATTTGAAATCGGCCAATTCATCCGTCAAGATAACCTTATGGCTCACATTGAAAATACGGCTCCAGAAATCTGGGAGCAAACTGCAGGTAAGGTAGATGCTTTTGTTATGTGCCAGGGTACCGGGGGAACGGTGACCGGTAACGCTAAATTTCTAAAAGAACAGAATCCAGCTATAAAAGTCTATATATCAGAACCGGCCGAATCACCGATCCTGGCTCGCGGGGTTATTGGCCCGCATAAAGTACAGGGAATTGCCGATGGTCTCATACCGGAAATACTGGATTTACAATATATTGACGGTATTATCCTGGTAAGCTCAGATGAATCCATGGAAACTGCCCGGGAAGTAGCTCGAAAAGAAGGTATCTTCTGCGGTACCTCTTCCGGTTGCAATGTTGCCGCAGCCCGTAAATTAGCCTTAAAATACCCGGAATTAAAGTGTATTGTTACTATTGTCAATGATAATGGCCTGCGCTATCTTTCTTCGGAACTATGTGGTGCCGAGGTTAAGCGGGAATTACTGGAGCGCGACTATGCTTTAAGCCAGGAAAACCTGGATAAACTGGCTTCATACCATCTGGAAGTAATAGAATAAGTTGTAATTTGGGCCCCGTTATACTCTGTATAGCGGGGCTTTATTCTATGCAGATTTGCGCAGTAAGGAAAGAACTGCGGTAGTGCATTTGTTTAAAACTTGTACCAGGGATTTCCGCCGCGTATAGAGGACATAGCCAGCTATAATCAGAACCGCCATTAGTATAGTAAGCCATTCGAAATTATTACTTATAAAGCTAACCGCCTGTTGCCCAATGGCCATAATCAGTATGGCTTCGGTAAAAAAGCGTAGTCCCCGTCCTAGTAAGGAGGCTATTAAAAAGGGAGGAATACTCATAGTAAAAATACCGGCCGATATAGTAAATACTTTGTAGGGAATAGGTGTAAGTCCAGCCAGAAACATGGCCCATGCACCGTAACGGGTAAACATTGTTTCTACCTTTGCTACAGCCTGGGGCGAGGCAAAGCGATACAGCAAAGGATGCCCGATCAACTTACCCAGCATATAACCCAGATAACCGCCGGCAACTGAAGCCAAAGTACACAGCAATGCGTAGATAATAGCATTTACCGGGTTGGATAAACAAAGCGGGATAAGTAATAAGTCTGGTGGAATAGGGAAAAAGGATGATTCGGCGAATGCCAACGCCAGTAATCCCCATAATCCATAGGCTTCAAAAAGGTTCAGCATATGTTCCAACAAATTCTTCTCTCCCTCAAATTGCTTAAGTCTCTAAAAAAGCAAGGAGTAAGGGGTTAGATGTAAGTATACTTCCCTGCTCCTCAGTTAAGGTTATACCAGCCCAGACTAGCGCCAGGTTAATAGCAATTTACCGCCGCTTAAGTGCCGGACAACGATAATTATTAATTCTTAATTTTTAATTCTTAATTCCTTACCGTGTATGCCCATCCCCGTAAACGATAAATTTAGTAGTAGTTAACTCCTGTAATCCCATAGGCCCACGGGCATGCAGCTTCTGAGTGCTAATCCCCATTTCCGCACCAAAGCCGAAAACATTACCATCGGTAAAGCGGGTAGAGGCATTAGCATAAACTGCGGCTGCATCTACGGCTGCCATGAAACGCCGTACATTACTGTAGTCCTGGCTGACTATAGCCTCACTATGGCCGGTACCATGAGTATTAATATGCTCTATAGCCTCTTCCACACTAT